>NZ_JAKRFX010000021.1:0-95787 GCF_022347825.1 Pseudoalteromonas sp. OF7H-1
GACGAGGTCACCCCAAAAATCGACCAGCATATGCAACAAGCCGCCCAAGAAATCGGACAGCGAGTTAATAAAGCACTGGATGAGTATCAGGGTCAATCACCAATTCGAGGTGTTACCGACAAGCCCAGCAAAGCCAAGGCCGATGAATTGGAGCCGCCAAAAGGGAATGAGTTGCCGGGGGCGGCAATAAAACGTATGCCGCAATACAATGTGCCTTGTTTTAAAAAGAATGCCAAAGGAACCGCTGTTGAATATGACCGCCAATTAAAAGGACAAATGGACGGGCTAAATAGCATGACAGTAAAACAGTATCTTGAAAATCGCGATGCTTATAAAAAGATTGGCCGAAAAGGAACTGGTAAGGCGCAGAAGGCGGCTAGAGAAAAGTTTAAGAAAAAGTTAATTGACAAATACAAATTAGAGCTCCAAGAAAGTGGAGAGTACTTCGGCGAAGAAGCTGTTAGAAAAGCTGAAGAATTAGCAAAAAGGGACATGAAAACCCTCAATGCTTTACATAACCCTGATATGATTGCAGGGGGGTTAGATGAGGTAGTTGATTTAGGTGACGCTAGTGTTAACCAATCTATTGGCGCGCGATGGAATAAAAAAGGTTTTGATGACTCAGGTAAAAAGACTAAGTTAAGTCGTGTTGAGCTAATGGATAATGAGGCAGAGAAAGCACTAAAAGCATTGGGCCCAGATGCAAAATTGAATATGAATCTACATAGGTGCAAATAATGAACAAGTTTTTTGACAATTTTTATAACTTTGGTGGGTTTGGTCCAGCGATAGAAGCGATTCAACCAACAGATGAGCAACTCCAGTATTACCAAGGTATTTTACCTAATAATTTACTAGAGTATTGGAAGGAGTACGGCTTTTGTGGTTGGGGGAGTGGTCGCTTGTGGATGGTCAACCCAAGGGATTATCAAGATATCTTGACTGAATGGTTAAGAGGCACGAAGTTTGAAAAAATGCAAAATGACGGTATAGACAGCTTCCATGTAATTGCACTAGATGCATTCGGTGAGATCTATGTCTGGGGAAAGAATTCAGGGAATAGCATTTCAATAACAAGTAGTTATGGCATGATTTTCCCGACCTTTGATAATGAAAAATATGTTAGTAGAGGTGAAACTAGAAGCCTAGACCTTTTCTTTTCTATAAAAACAACTTCAGAAATTGATTTAGACGATATCAATGATCAGCCTCTTTTTGAACGAGCTGTCGAAAAGCTAGGCCCTCTTGAAAATGGAGAGATCTATGGCTTCGCGCCTGCTCTTGCCCTTGGTGGCGAACCTAAGCTTGAGAATCTCCAAAAGGTAAAAGCCACGGAACATTTAGCTTTCCTAGCTGCTCTAGGAGAAAAACGTGTTATGGCTGATATTGTTGCACTCTCGAACCAATTGCCCCATAACCAATAGCACATTTTTAAGTCCTTTAAATACATAGATGTTGTGAGGCTAGGTTCAGTCGTCTTCCTAGCCTACATTTCTCACCACATTTCTTCTGCTGCTTTCGTTTACATTTTTAATTAGAGAAACCGAGGTAGCTAACTTTCAACTGCTTTATTGAAATGGTATGCAGTGGTAAGACAAAGCCGTAAATAAAGACCCAAGACATATCATAACCATAGTCAAAGTTATCTTAAAAAAATACCGGAGAATCGCTCTCTGCTGCGCTTGCCGTTTTACGCAAGCTCGGTAAAGGCGACCCAGTTAAATACCTAAGAGACACCAACTGGCAAGACCTAGGAAAACAATCCGCCACGGAAGTGAAAAACATCGTCAAAGGCCTGCGCGATTCACTCGATGACATGTCTACCAGTTGGCACTACGACCTACTACTCCCTGACGCTGCCATCGAAGGCATGCAAGCCACGGTAAAACGCCTAGACGACGTCACCCCCAAAATCGACCAGCATATGCAACAAGCCGCCCAAGAAATCGGACAGCGAGTTAATAAAGCACTGGATGAGTATCAAGGCCAACCACCAATTCGAGGCATTACCGATAAGCCCACCAAAGCCAAAGCCGATGAATTGGAGCCGCCAAAAGGGAATGAGTTGCTGGGGGCTGGAAACAAGCCCAAAACACTAGTATCTCGTCTACCAAGAAAAAATGGTAAGTGGGCTACAGGTGTGCCCGGTGATGGTACGTGGCAATCAACACTCAAAGAAGTAAATGAAATTACTGGTGGTCAGCCAATCACATTTAAAAATGGTAGGCCTGACTTTACACCATGGTCTAAGGGCCAAATTGCGTTCGCACCAAATGAATTAAATGGTACACGGCAAGACTTTGGTCAAGTATACAAATATATAGCTGATCAAAAAGGCCTGAAAAGTAAAAATGCCGCTAGGCAATTGCTGAGTAAGCTAGATTTAACTCCACACCACGCTAGTGCTACAATAATCCAGCTTATACCTACGAAATTGCATGGTAATATACCTCATATAGGATCAGCTTCTGATTTAAGAAAAGGAAAGTAAGTTATGATTAAGAATGTTCTTGACTCTCTTGGAGCCATGCCTTTGCATGAATGCAGCGATGAAGTTATTGATATCAATGAGCTTGAAAATAGATTTAAGTTCGAAATACCAGATGAACTAAAGGAACTTTATTCACTATTTAATTCATCAGTTATTTTTGATTCAGGTGCAAAAATTAAGCCTAATCAAGCTACCCCACTGACTGATCATGATGGCTATCAGTCGGTGGAAATTCTTTATGGTATTGATAATCAAGATAACAATATACTCCAGAAAAATGCCATGTACGAAGAACTTGAGCAAAAAGGCTATTTTATTTTTGGCTCCTCTTGTGGTGGCGATCAACTTTGTTTGGGAAAAAGAGATCTCAAAGTCTACTGCTGGGATCATGAAAGTGGTGAAAGCGAACAGGAATTTTATGAGGTTTCTACGAACCTATCTTCATTTTTTCAAGCGCTACAGCCGGATGAAGATGAAGCAACTGATCATGCCTCGAAAATAGACGAAGATAAGTCTTTCCTTTCCTTTTAAATGACTAAGAATAGAATATTGTAGTCAGATCAGTACTTTTTAAACTGGCTACATTTGGAGTAAATGATCGGGCAAATAATCGATTATCAATAATGACGATGTACTAGCACCATAATTCACTTAAAAGCTGGAGATTGCCGATGACGTCGTAGTCATTGCTGCGTTATCCAAAGTGATATAAAACTAAAAGCGACACTATCATAAACAAAATCCTTCAGATGGTTTGACATAGCATCATCAGACACTGGCAGAATGCAGCTTATTGACAGAACTACACATGATACATTTAGACATACAGGTGGTATGTCTATTTGGGGAAGAGGATATTAATTATGTTTAAATGTGAACCATATTTGTGGAAAGAAAATAAGCCGACTTATAATCCAAGTTACCTAAAGGAGCTTGAGTTAGAACTTCAGATTAAACTTCCGATAGAGTTTTTGAACTGCATGGAATTATACTTTGGAGATAAGCCTGTTTATTCATCTTTTGAAGTAGGAAAAGGACTTTGTTCAATCGCACACTTCCTTCACTGCCAAAATTTAGTAAATGATGATTTCGAAATTTATAGTATTTCAGATCAAAGAGAAGAAATAGATGAATTTCTATCGGATAAAATAGTACCTTTTGCTATAACTTTTGATTCAAACCTAATCGCTTTTGACTTTCGTCATAAAATAACTGAGCCTGAAGTTATATTTATTATCTCTTCGCAACTTGAAGATGGAGATAAAGCAATAAGGCATATTAGCTCAAATTTCCATGAGTTCTTAGCTATCCTAGAAAAAAATGAAGACGAACTTTGACCTAGCAAAGTAAAAGCCACGGGACACGGCTTTCTTAACAGACTTTGGAGAGAAGCGTGTTATGGTTGATATCGTTACGCTATTTAACCAATTACCCCATAACCAATAGCACCTTTTTAAGTCTTTTAAATTGAACACAGGTTTGATTGTTAAGGCTTAATCAAATCTGACAGTTCGCAACTGATTAATGGCCTACAAGAGCGAATAGCGGACAAACTCGTATTTGGACAGAAGTGAGTTAGAGCCAAAGGACGGCTTCGTGCCAGAAGCAGCCGTTAAATAGTATTATTAAAATCAACAATTGTGACCCCATTGATTCACGGTTATATCAACGAAGCGCAACCCATTCTCACTCGGCTAAATATAGAACCTAAGAATTGGATAAAACTCACCACGCAATTTTCTCGGGTATTTCACGGTGCTGTTGGCCGAGAGCGAGAAATAACCGCTTACTGCCAAACGCTTCAAAAACGACGACGAACAAACCTAGCAAACTGCGAGCGCTTGTTGGCTTAGTAAACCGAACAATCTCAACTCTAAATTTTGAACTGCTGTATTTAAAGTGCGTTGTCGTGGGCGATAAAGCAGTTTTAATGATGGGATACGCTTGAACGCTAAAAGCCCTTCCATTTGTTAGCACTTTTGACCTCTGAGAATGATGTGTTTCAACCCTTTTTTAAAATTTATTTTCCCTGCATAAGTGAAAATAGTGGTGGGTGTCATTGATTCTGTTGTTAGCACTATTTCTTGCTTGGTTTTGCTAATGAGCTATACACCAAATCTACAAACGTTACCCCATGCCAATCCTCATCAAGTGATGGATTAATCGTGTCAGGAGTTTTGCCGAGTAACTTCTTAACTTGCTTATATGCGTTAATACGCTCCGCCAACCTAAGCATTTCGTGCTGATGCTCAGGTGGCAACATTTTGTTTCGATACCAAGTATTAAAAATATGATCACATAGCTCTTGGTTACAAGAAAACCATTCACCTTGGCGTCGTAACCTTGCAAACTTTTTATGTAATTCCGTTTCTCGCTTGGAGCCACCAGGCTCAAGCGCACCAATTACCAACTGACCAAAAGTACCGGTTTGTAAGTTTCTTAATCGCGTCAATACATTTTTTGAGCGCCCGATTTTGACGAACAGTCCTTGAAATGGATGGGTATTTTCATGTGGTCCAGCCCATGTATCAGGGACTTGAATTATGTAGTAAATACTATCAATCGTGCCAAGGCACACATGATTAGCCCAATCTGACCAAGTTGAAATCCAGTTTTCAGCAAGTTCATAAGTCTCAAATTCTTGAGTTGTGAAATAGTATTCTCCACTGTTATAGTGAACATCAGCGACAAACTTACCATTCTGATTCTTTTTGATATTCTGAACGTTCAACGTTACTCCTAATAGTGCTAACGCCCTGTTAAGGTGTGAGCAACGCAATACCGATGCCTCCGCATGCCACCTTAAACACTAAACGCAACGCATTGCAAAATGCCAAGCATTACAAATAACTCTTAAACAGATTGTTAAGCGTCAACTCAAAGCATGCTTATCAATGCCGAAGCTCCTGCTCCAATAACGCTTCCAACAGTACTGTTTTCTAACAATTGTTTAAGTAAGCTTTTTGCTTCAGGATCATTACTTCTTGCAACTTCTTCGACCAACTTTTGGACATTGATAGTAACTGATTGAGTGTTATTGTTACCAACTTGAAGCTGCTCGCCTGAGATACTACCAATATTAAAAGTTGTATTGCTAGAGGAGCTTGTTTTGTGTGGTTGAGAAGTCGAGTTTTCCACATGTAAGGTCAACATATGAGGATGATTAGTACCGATATTTAATGTGCCACCCTCTAAAAATTGAACGTCTAGGACTTTCAAATGGATTTCACGTTTACCGGACTTTTGCGTAATTACATCGCCTATCCCTACATCAGGAGTCTCAGTATAAGGTACCAAAACCTGCCCTTTAGACATATTACGTTGAGCTTTATATTCTTGCCCTTCAATGAAAACCACTTCTGGATATGCCAGTGCATCGAAATCCATAAATACTCCTAGTTTAAAAATTGCCACATTGACGCTTAACTGCTTATTCTGTCCCACTTTGGTAGTTTATAACGCACCAAAACGGCGAGTAATAATGTTATAGGACAAAATCCGGCACTTTGTGTCAAAGTTGCATAACTTTGCTCGCTACTAATGTCCGTTCTTCGCTCAAAGCCACCCTTAGACCATTTACGTTAACGCATTTTGGGGCAGAAACGAGTTGACTGAACGGCCACTTTGTAGGATGAAGGTAACATTGACGACCGTCTTTTGTTCGCTCAAGGCCACATAGCCATAATGATATGCAAGCTCCAGCAGTAGCAGAAGAAATACTTAATTCACTGTCTGGAATTAGTTGACCACTACAACATACAACAACAGCAAATAATTGGATACTTTCCAATAACCGGGAGCTCGTCACCACCAGTTTTCACATTTAAAAATGAGAATGAATGGGCAAAATATATCAATCAATTAAAAAGGATAAACGTCTATAATGGTAAGTAGTAAAGCAGAGCACCTAATTAAATTATGTGATACCTATTGCTCATATTTAGAATCAAACGGCCTAAAAATGAAAAGGGAATTATGTGACGCACTTAATGCATACGGAATGGTTCATCACCAAAAGGCACTTAAAGCCTACTTCGAAGCAGGAACAAATATTTCTATTGAAGTAGATCTGCTTGGAGGAGGGGTTTGCTATGTAAGCGAGATACCACCTAGTAGTGCAGAAGCAGGAGAGTTATGGTTTGATCCTTATGAGTTAGTCTTTATGGTCAAAACTACTAACCCGTTAGGTTTTGGAAAAGGTGTTATAGGTTGGCTGTCAATACACCCAGTATTCTACTGGCAATACCATGTGTTCCAGCGTTTAGTAAAGTATACAGTTAGAGATGACTCGTTTTTACAAGTTGATGATATACTTACATCTCGCCCTTTTGGTATAGATAAGTCTGATTATGCAACGGATATCTATAGTGAAGAGGCAAAAGCCTATGCTAAATGGCATGGTAAATGGCTCGCTTCAAACATTCGGATTGAGGCACTGCTACAATCTTGGAATTATCAAAGTAGCCCTGAAATTTTTGATACTGGTATTTATTACTGGGATAACTCGTTTGGTGGAGATGAATCAAAAAGGTTAGTCTTCGGCTTCAGTGATAAAAATTCTTTGAACCAAGGTCAAGTAGCTGAATGGTTTAGAGGAGATAATATTGGTATTGTCACCGCTATCGTAGACCAAGTCGGGTTGACAAATATTGAGCATCTTCCAAGAGATTCTGGTGAGTGTTTAACTCTTATTAATTGCGCTAAAAAGGTTAACCTTTAAATGCATATTAGTTCCGCGGGTACTTGCTTAGTCAACCAAACTTCATTTTCAGAGAGATAAAATTTAAAACCTGATTCGTACATAGCTCGGGCTTTTATTTTGAGAATTATAGGTTTTCCGTATCGTTGTCCTGCTGCTTTTGCGGTATCAATATTCGACGAAAGGTGAACATACAGGCGTTCTTGGGGGATCAAGCCCTGAGCCAATATGTTATCCAAAAAACGTGTAGCTGAGCCGTGGTACAAAAATTCAGGAGGTTCCATCTGCCTTAGCTGCAAATCAACATCAACAGAGTGACCTTGATTTGCTCGTATGCGTAAATTATCGTCAGAAATTATGAATCGTTTTTTTTCGTTAGTTTCTACAACTTGTTGGATTAGATCAAATGATAAATTACTTAAACCATTTGAGGTATACGCCTTACTTATTAACTCATTAATGTTAGCCCAGCCATATTGATCTAATTCCAATCCAATGGCATCGGGCTTGTGACGAAGTACAAAACTTAGAAATTTACTTACTTTATTTAGCTGATTAGATGTCATTAAGGTACTCTTTTAGCCGTTGCTGGTTCAGCTCAATAGTGTTTGACTTCAGTATTATGTTATAAACATTAACTTTACCCCAGTGGTCTCTATGTTTCTAGAGTTTTGGCTGGAGTTGAATACATAAGTTTATGTGATCTATTTTTTCAATTCGCATTTGTATTTAGCGAGCGCATTTTTGCAAAAAATGAACTCGATACGCATAAATGCGTTTTCAGATATATTGTGATAGGGGGTCTAGTCGGGGTGTTATATAACCTGCGCTCACTCTCGGGGCTATTGCCATGTACCGCTTTGAATTTGGCGAGGTGTGTTACGCCATCCCTCAAATTGTGATTCGACGTTTTCATTAAAATTACGAAAGAGCTGCTCGATATTTTGTGCAGGTACAATATTGCACGGGTTGCTGCTTTCTTGTCGTAAATACTCGAAAAAAGCGTTGCTGTTGTGCTCGACCATAAATCCGGTAAACAGGTAACTATTGGCATATAAGGTGGCACTTTGCATGGTTTGCCACTGATTTTCGCTATTGAATAGGGTGTTAATATCAAGCTTGGCGAAGCGCGATTTCAAAATCCCTTCTTTCGTCAACCAATCTTCGTCAGAGAGGTAAACTGAAAATTGACCTGTTTCGGTAATTCTTAGGTGCTCAAAATACTCGGCTAAGCCTTCCGTTACCCATCGAGGGGTTACGCCGAAATAGTAAAAAACGAGGGCGTGCACGGACTCATGAATGAGCGTTCTTAGCGTTTCTTCTTCAGTGCGATCGCCATTGATAAAGCCTTGGTTTTGAAACAAGAAGTACATGCCCAAGGTGCCTGCGGGTTCTGCATCGCGAGAGAGGATTAACTCATTGTAGTCAGCGTCATTGGCGGCAATATGCATGTTCAACTGGATGGGAGATAAGGCTTTTTTATGCGCTAGCTGGTTAAAAAAGTGCTTAAACATCATATACACCACGTTGAGGGCTTGCTGCGCCTGATACTCAACATAAGGGCTCACGGGTTCACCCGTTAGATTAAGTTTAAAATTTTCAATGTCGTTGAATTGCGTTTGCAAGGAAAATACTTCGCGCTTTAGTGCCCCGCAGGTAGGTGTTGAGATACCGCTGAACATATTAACAATATCACTGTGCCCGTTTAGATTATGAAAGGCTTTTTTTGGTACTTCAGGTAGCTGTTGTTTCGTTACTTCTGGTGGTGCAACCGTTAGGTGAGTAGTAGTGCCTGGCTGACTTAAACGTTTTTCTATATGGGCGTCTAGCTGTATGCCAAATTCCGTCAATAAAGGTTTGATAGACCTGATCGAGTTTGCTGCTGCACTTGGATAGATAAAATAAAGCGCAAACAATATCAGCGTGATGATAAGTAGTAGGACAAAGACCCGCCAAACCAAAGTGATATCCTTGTTTAATACATACCCAGAGACTCTGGTTATACTCGATTATCGGTAAACTTGGCAATGGGTAATTTGATTATCGGCATACTCCCATGGCATTAAATACCATCTACTTTAGTGTGTCATAGCGTATCGTTTGCATTATTTGCCATTCTTTTTTCTACAACAATGTACCCATAATCTAATTCGTTGCCTATACTTTTTGAAAAAATAACAGAGCATACAGATGAAAGTAGTTTGGTCGTTGATTTTACTGTGTTGTGTGGGCGGGAGTGCGAGCGCGCTTGATACTCAGGTGAATATTACGACGGGGCAATGGCCGCCGTACTTAGATCAAGCGAAACAAGATCAAGGTTGTGTGGCTGCGGTGATCCGAGATGTCTTTGCGCTCTCTGATATCAAAGTCCGATTTTTATTTATGCCTTGGGAACGCGCCTATCAAGAGGGAATGAAGGCAGCTTACATTGGTAGTGCTTATTGGTATTACAGTGAGCAAAGGAGCAAAGACTATATTTACACTCAACACCCACTTACTGAAGAAACGGCACGCTTTTATCACCATCGAGATTTAGCGTTTACCTATACGAGTTACGCAGATCTTAAGCCATTTAGATTGTTGCTCAATCAAGGGTTAACTTATCCGCCTTCTCTGCTAGAGGCGATAGAGACGCTTGAAATCAAAACTTCATATGCCACGTATACCAGTAAAAATGTGGCACTGATCCTACGAAACCGTGCGGATATTATGATTATGGACGAAAAATCGGCGAAGTCTTATCAGCAGGAACTGCCAGCAGAGGAAGCGGAGTTATTAGTGGCGCAAGCGATCCCTGCTTTTATCCAAAAAGGCTATTTGCTTATCAATAAGCATCATAGAGAATATGTCGAGTTGTATAACGAAGGGCTAAAAAAACTATGGGCGGATGAAGACTATGTTGCTCAGTATCGTGCTCGCTGCTCTCGTGTGTTTACCGATTGATTGCTTTTTGGCTTTGCTAAAACCAAATAATGTCCTGATTCGTTGCGAAATCATTCATAAGTTAGAATCCAAATTTGTTTTTAATGTTTTTCATAGCCTGTTGCCTATTTTGACGGTATATAAAGCATAAAGAATGTTATTACACGTAAAGCCTAATAGTGTATTCAGTGGGATTTTAGAGCATGCTTTGCAGACAACAATCGTAAAGACTATCTTGAATCGTCATTGGCCGCTTTAGATTAAGACTTGCCTTATCCAAACCGCCTTTCTGGCAGCTTGATTTAGCGTTAAATGGTATATGTCTATCTGGTCTGACCATTTAAATCGACTTTTAAATTTGCCCGATTCTTGGTTAAAGTTTATGCACGCCAACTGTTGTTTTTACACTCAGCTAATTATTGAATTGGGCTGAATTTTGACAGTTGTCATGGATTTTGATAACGTATTGTGCAAATTTGGTATGACCAATTTACCTATGAAGTTAATTCTTACCAAATTGATTAGAATAAGTCAGCGGTCTGGCTAGGTCACATCATAAAAAATTGGCGTTATTTCAATGTCTTTAAAGATTAAAGCAGCAAAATTATCCGACGTAATACTAGAACAGCTTGAGAATATGATCCTCGAGGGCTCGTTATTACCCGGTGCAAAGTTGCCGCCTGAGCGTGAACTAGCTAAGCAGTTTGAAGTGTCGCGTCCATCACTTCGTGAGGCTATCCAGAAATTGGAAGCTAAGGGGCTTGTTACCCGTCGGCAAGGTGGTGGCACGTATGTTAAGAATCAGCTAGAAGAAGGGCTGACTGATCCGTTATTCGACTTGATCAGTAAGCATCCAGAATCTCAGTTCGATTTACTTGAGTTTCGTCATGCATTAGAAGGCATCGCCGCCTACTATGCGGCACTCAGGGGCACAGAGAATGACTTTGCAAAGGTACAACAAAGCTTTGACAATATTGCAGAGATAGGTGATGACCTGATGCAAAAGGCAAGGGCAATTAATGCTTTTCACTTTGCCGTTGCAGAAGCGTCACATAACGTCGTCCTGCTTCATCTTGTAAAAGGGATGCAGTCACTGCTTGAGCAAAACGTGTTGCAAAACTTAACGGTCTTGGTGCAAAAATCAGATGTGAGTGAGCAGCTCGGTGAGCACAGAAAGTTGTTATTAGATGCGGTGATCAATGGTAACCCTGAACAAGCAAGACTTGCTAGTAACGCCCACTTAGCCTTTATCGAAGAAGCGTTATTAGAAGCCGGTAAAGAGCGTTCGCGAATAGAACGTTCACTGCGTAGAACAAAACAGCAGTAATCGGACTTGATTCAGTAAGAATTGGCACAAATAGAATAAATTCGTATTTTAAACATAAGGAACACTCCATATGTCTGAAGTCAATAAAATTGACGTAGACGCGCTAGAAACCCAAGAATGGTTACAGGCGCTTGAGTCGGTAGTAAAAGAAGAAGGCGTAGAGCGCGCTCAGTTCTTGTTAGAGCAAGTATTAGAGCAAGCGCGTCTTGATGGCGTAGATATGCCAACAGGCACTACGACTAACTATGTCAACACAATCCCAGCAGATCAAGAACCTGCGTATCCAGGGGATGTGAACCTTGAGCGTCGTATTCGCTCTATCATCCGTTGGAATGCGATCATGATCGTACTTCGTGCTTCGAAGAAAGATCTTGAGCTGGGCGGGCATATGGCCTCTTACCAGTCATCAGCTGCATTCTATGAAATGTGTTTCAACCACTTCTTCCGTGCACCAAACGAGAAAGACGGTGGTGACTTAGTGTATTACCAAGGTCACATCTCTCCGGGCATTTATGCTCGTGCATTTGTTGAAGGCCGCCTAAGCGCTGAGCAGCTAGATAACTTCCGTCAGGAAGTAGACGGTAACGGTATTTCTTCATACCCACACCCTAAGCTAATGCCTGAATTCTGGCAGTTCCCAACGGTTTCTATGGGTCTAGGTCCAATCGCGTCTATCTACCAAGCGCGTTTCCTTAAATACCTAGATGGCCGTGGTCTAAAAGATACGTCTGAGCAACGCGTTTACGCCTTCCTTGGTGATGGTGAAATGGACGAGCCAGAATCACGTGGTGCGATTTCTTTCGCTGCCCGTGAAAAGTTAGACAACCTATGCTATCTAATCAACTGTAACCTACAGCGTCTTGACGGCCCAGTAATGGGTAACGGTAAGATCATCCAAGAACTAGAAGGCCTATTTAAAGGTGCTGGTTGGAACGTGATCAAAGTCGTTTGGGGTTCTGGTTGGGATAAGCTACTTGCCAAAGATACTACGGGTAAATTGCTGCAACTGATGAATGAAACAGTTGACGGTGATTACCAAACTTACAAAGCAAAAGATGGTGCCTTCGTACGTGAGCACTTCTTCGGTCGTTACCCAGAAACAGCAGCGCTTGTTGCTGATATGACTGACGACGAAATCTTCGCGTTGAAGCGCGGTGGTCATGAGCCATCTAAGCTATTTGCTGCATTTAAAGCGGCACAAGACACCAAAGGTCGTCCAACGGTTATCCTAGCTAAAACTGTAAAAGGTTACGGCATGGGCGCTGCGGCTGAAGGCAAAAACATTGCTCACCAAGTTAAGAAAATGGACATGACACACGTAGCACACCTACGTTCACGTCTAGGCCTAGATGACTTGGTATCTGATGAGCAATTACAAGAGCTACCTTACTTGACGCTAGAAGAAGGGTCAAAAGAGCACGAATATCTACATGCTCGCCGTAACGCGCTTCACGGTTATACACCTAAGCGTTTACCTAACTTCACAGAAACGCTTACGCTACCTGAACTAGATGCATTTAAACCGCTTCTAGAAGAACAAAAGCGTGATATCTCAACCACAATGGCATACGTTCGTGCGCTTAATATCTTGTTAAAAGACAAGAATATCGGCAAGAGCATTGTTCCAATTATTGCTGATGAAGCACGTACCTTTGGTATGGAAGGTTTATTCCGTCAAATCGGCATTTACAACCCGCACGGCCAAAACTACAGCCCAGAAGACCGCGATATCGTTTCTTACTACAAAGAAGCAACGTCAGGTCAGGTGTTACAAGAAGGTATCAATGAGCTAGGTGCGATGTCTTCATGGGTTGCAGCAGCAACGTCATACAGCACGAACGACCTACCAATGATCCCGTTCTATATCTACTACTCAATGTTTGGTTTCCAACGTGTAGGTGATATGGCGTGGATGGCGGGCGACCAACAAGCGCGTGGCTTCCTATTAGGGGCAACCGCTGGTCGTACAACGCTAAATGGTGAAGGTCTACAGCACGAAGACGGTCACTCACACATTCAAGCAGGTACAGTGCCTAACTGTATTTCTTACGACCCAACGTTTGCATTTGAAGTAGCGGTTATTCTGCAAGATGGTATCCGTCGTATGTACGGTCCAGAGCAAGAGAACGTGTTCTACTACCTAACGCTAATGAACGAAAACTACCATATGCCAGCAATGCCTGAGGGCGCTGAGGAAGGTATTCGTAAAGGTATTTACAAGCTTGAAAGCTACACTGGCGACAAAGCACAGGTTCAGCTAATGGGCTCGGGTACTATCCTGAACGAAGTACGTAAAGCGGCGCAGATCCTAAGCGACGACTACGGTATCGGTTCAGACGTATTCTCTGTAACGTCATTTAACGAGCTTGCTCGTGACGGTCAAGATGCAGAGCGTTTCAACATGCTTAACCCAGAAGCAGAGCAAAAAGTGGCTTACATCACCAGCGTACTTGGTGACGCGCCAGCAATTGCTGCTACGGATTACATGAAAAACTATGCTGATCAAGTACGTGCATTTATGCCGAGCGCATCTTACAAAGTGCTTGGCACAGACGGTTATGGTCGCTCAGACAGCCGTGAAAACCTACGTCGTCACTTTGAAGTAAATGCCGGTTACGTCGTAGTTGCTGCACTTGGCGAGCTAGTTAAGCAAGGCAAAGTTGAAAAATCAGTAGTGACTGACGCTATCAAGAAATTTGATATCGACACCACCAAAACTAACCCACTTTACGCATAAGAGGACGAGTGATGGCAATCGAAATTCATGTTCCAGATATTGGTGCCGATGAGGTTGAAGTAACCGAGATCCTAGTAAGCGTAGGTGACACGGTTGCAGAAGAGCAATCGCTTATCACTGTTGAAGGCGACAAAGCATCAATGGAAGTACCTGCCTCAGTGGCGGGTACAGTTAAAGAAATCAAAATAGCGGAAGGCGATAAAGTATCGACTGGCTCTTTGATTATGATCTTTGAAGCGGCAGGTGAAGAAGCACCGGCAGAGCAACCAGCAGAAGAAGCTAAGCCAGAAGCAAGCGCCTCTGGCAAGACAGAAGTGAAAGAAGTTCACGTACCAGATATTGGTGGCGATGAAGTTGAAGTCACTGAAATCTTAGTAGCTGCGGGTGATGTTGTTGAAGAAGAGCAATCGCTTATCACGGTTGAAGGCGACAAAGCCTCAATGGAAGTACCAGCACCATTTGCAGGTACTATCAAAGAAGTGAAAATCAACGCGGGTGACAAAGTGTCAACCGGTTCGTTGATCTTCATCTTCGAAGTGGCTGGTAGCGGTGATGTACCTGCGACTACCGAAGTTGCAGAAGCGCCAGCTGAAGAGCAAGCACCTGCGGCATCAGCTGAAAAAGAAGTGCATGTACCAGATATCGGTGGCGACGAAGTTGAAGTCACTGAAATCATGGTTGCTGTTGGTGACAGCGTTGAAGAAGAGCAATCTCTTATCACGGTTGAAGGCGACAAAGCCTCAATGGAAGTACCAGCTCCGTTTGCAGGTACGATTAAAGAGATCAAAGTCAATGCTGGCGACAAAGTATCAACGGGTTCTTTAATCTTCGTATTCGAAGTGAAAGGCGCGGCACCTGCACCTCAGGCAGCAGCTAAAACTGAAGCAAAATCAGCTCAATCAGCGGCTCCAGCGGCTCCAGCGGCAAAATCTGAAGCACCAAAAGCCTCTGCACAAAAAGATGATTTTGTGGCCAATGATCAGTATGCCCACGCCTCACCTGTGGTACGTCGTTTAGCGCGTGAGTTTGGGGTTAACCTAGCTCGCGTTAAAGGTACAGGTCGTAAGAACCGTGTACTAAAAGAAGACGTACAAAACTACGTGAAAGAGCTGGTTAAGCAAGTTGAGTCTGGTCAAATCGCAAAAGGTGGCAACACTGGCGGCGGTGAGCTTGGTCTTATTCCTTGGCCAAAAGTAGACTTCAGCAAGTTTGGTGAAATAGAAGAGAAGAAACTTTCTCGCATTAACAAGCTATCGGGTGCAAACCTTCACCGTAACTGGGTACAAATCCCACATGTTACGCAGTTTGACGAAGCAGATATCACTGAGCTTGAAGCGTTCCGTAAAGAACAGAACGTGCTAGCTGAGAAGAAGAAAATGGGTGTGAAGATCACGCCATTAGTATTCGTGATGAAAGCGGCTGCAAAAGCACTTGAAGAGTTCCCAACGTTTAACTCTTCACTATCTGAAGATGGTGAGAGCTTAATCTTGAAGAAATATGTTCACATCGGTATCGCGGTTGATACACCAAATGGTCTAGTGGTTCCTGTTGTTCGCGACGTGAACAAGAAAGGCATCATTGAGATATCACGCGAGTTGATGGAAATTTCTAAGAAAGCACGTGACGGTAAACTGACGTCTGCTGATATGCAGGGCGGCTGTTTCACTATTTCAAGCCTAGGCGGTATCGGCGGTACGGCGTTTACGCCAATCGTAAATGCTCCTGAAGTTGCGATTTTGGGTGTTTCTAAGTCAGACTTCAAACCGAAATGGAATGGTAAAGAGTTCGAGCCGCGCCTAATGGTGCCGCTAAGCTGTTCATACGACCATCGTGTCATTGACGGCGCGCTAGCAGCTCGCTTTACTGTGACACTTGCAAACTACCTAAGCGATATTCGCCAGCTAGTAATGTAAGAATAGAAACCGCATGACTTAGGTGATGCGGTTTTCTTGTATTTTGTTGTTCCGCTTGATAATTAGGCGGGACAATAGAGAGTGTGAATGATACACTTTCGAGCAATAATAACTCTCTCTGCCCTGTGCCCCGAATCGGGTGTTTGGCAGGCACTTTGGGTCGGCTACTCTCGACGAGTAAACCCGTTCAAATAACAGTTAAGGTAATAACATGAGCAACGAAATCAAAACTCAAGTTGTTGTACTAGGCGGTGGTCCTGGTGGTTACTCTGCAGCATTCCGTGCAGCAGACTTAGGTTTAGACGTTACACTAATCGAATCTCGCGACACGCTAGGTGGTGTGTGCTTGAACGTTGGTTGTATCCCTTCAAAAGCCCTTCTTCACGTTGCAAAGGTAATTGATGATGCAGCAGAAATGGCTTCTCACGGTGTTTCTTTCGGTGCTCCACAAATTGACCTAGACAAAATCCGTTCATGGAAAGAGTCTGTGATCGGTCAACTTACTGGTGGTCTTGGCGGAATGGCTAAGATGCGTAAAGTAACTGTAGTTAACGGCTACGGTAAGTTCACAGGTTCTAACACTATCGCTGTTGAAGGTGCTGACGGTGCGAAAACAGTGACCTTTGATAACGCAATCATTGCAGCGGGTTCTCAGCCTGTAAGCCTACCTTTCATTCCTGAAGACGAGCGTATCATCGACTCTACAGGTGCACTTGAGCTTAAAGACGTGCCTGAAAAGCTACTTGTACTAGGTGGTGGTATCATCGGTCTTGAGATGGGTACTGTTTACCGTTCACTAGGTTCAGCGATCGACGTAGTTGAGTTTGCTGATCAACTAGTACCAGCGGCTGACAAAGACGTTATCAAGATTTACCAAAAGTACGTTAAAGACAAGTTTAACGTAATGCTTTCTACTAAAGTGGTTGCTGTTGAAGCGAAAGAAGACGGTATCTACGTATCTTTCGAAGGCAAGCAAGCACCTGAAGGCCAAGTTCGTTATGACAAAGTACTAGTTGCTGTTGGTCGTACACCAAATGGTAAGCTAATTGACGCTGACAAAGCGGGCGTAAATGTTGATGAGCGTGGCTTTATCAGCACTGACAAGCAAATGAAGACTAACGTTGATCACATCTTCGCTATCGGTGACATCGTAGGTCAACCTATGCTTGCGCACAAAGCGGTTCATGAAGGTCACGTTGCTGCTGAAGTTATCTCTGGTAAGAAGCATTACTTCGATCCTAAGTGTATTCCTTCAATTGCATACACAGATCCAGAAATCGCTTGGGTTGGTGTGACTGAGAAAGAAGCAAAAGAGCAAGGTCTAAGCATTGAAACTGCGGTATTCCCGTGGGCTGCTTCTGGCCGTGCAATCGCTTCTGCACGTACTGAAGGTTCAACTAAGCTTATCTTTGATAAAGAGTCAGGCCGCGTGATCGGTGGTGCTATGGTTGGTATCAATGCAGGTGAAATGCTTGGTGAAATCGGTCTAGCAGTAGAGATGGGTGCTGACGGTGAAGACCTAGCGCTTACTATCCACGCTCACCCAACGCTGAACGAGTCAATCGGTCTAGCTGCTGAAATCTTCGAAGGTTCAATCACTGACCTTCCAAATAAAAAAGCAGTGAAGAAAAAGTAAGTTTTTCTGAGCATTCAAAAACCCAGCCTTGTGCTGGGTTTTTTGTTTTTGGCTAAGTGGGGAGCTTATTTCTAAGTATGCTAAGCCATCAGCCTGAGAAAATTAATAATTACAAGTAGTAAGGCGGAAGTGGCAATAAATAGCCAGCGCATTTGATTAAGTAGTCCGAGTAAATGCTGAATATGCTCAGCTGAGGGTTGCGTTTTTGCACCTACCCGCATCACGTCATAACGTTCACCAAAATAAAAGCGCGGCCCTGCGAGTTGTGTATGTAAATTTGCTGCAAAAAAGCTCAGTGCCCATCCAGTATTCGTTTGGCTAAAGTGACGGCCGTAGTATTTAATGTAGTGCCAAGTTTGCTTTGGTCTAAGTAGCAACGAAAAGCAGGTAATTAATAATCGAATAGGCACAAACTCAACGAGCCAAATCATGCGGGAAAGGCTTGCCATAAAACGGCTTGAGGGGAGCATTACTTGCCGCCAAGCATGGTCACACAGTAGTAACAGTTTATAAAATAGCGCGAGATAGGGGCCTGCTGTTAGATACAGTAAAGCAATGACAAAAAAATGGCGCAGGGTATTTAATGCGGTGCTATCTATGGTGGCTTTACAAATACCAAGCTCTGTTAGCTTCTCTACATCTCTTGCTACCATTCCTTGCAACACGGCTCTTGCAGTCACTTTTTGCTTTGACTTTATCAGCGCGGAAATACGCTTAGCACGGCTTTCATGGCTAATATCTAAGCATAAAAATAACACCAACCCACCGAGCCAATTAGGATAAAAAGCAAAGCTAATAATCGCATAAGTTAATACAGTGATGGTTAATATTGGTAGGAGGAAGCCGAGTGTACCGGATAAAAGTTGATAGCTAGAAGCGGCCTTAGGGCGATAAACTTTTTCGGCAATCGCTTTAAATATAAGGCTAAGAATAAGATTAGGGTGGTAAAGTGTTGATAACCTTACCCCTAGGCTGGCAAAAATCGCCAGTAAGAAAATGATCAGGCCCTCATGGGCCTGAAGCAAGCTGTCGAGCACTAAAGCGTAACCTTATCCAGCTTATTAAGTAGTGCCATCACCATCTTAGAAGAGTTAACAGAAGCGACTTCTAGATACTCTTCGAATGATTGCGGTGATTCTTTGCCGGCGATATCAGATAGCGAACGGATCACAACAAATGGCGTGTTTAAAGAATGGCAAGCCTGCGCAATTGCCGCACCTTCCATTTCTACTGCTAACATCGTAGGGAAGTCTGCACGCGCCTTGTCGATGCGTACTGGGTCGCACATAAATGAGTCACCCGTACAGATCAAACCAACCATAGTTTGAATGCCTTCAAGCTCATGTACGCTTTGCTCTGCAGCTTCAACTAATTTTGCATGCGAAGTGAACGCAGCAGGCATTTGCGGAACTTGACCAATTTCATAGCCAAACGCAGTAACATCTACGTCGTGATGACGTACTTCATTTGAAATCACCACATCGCCGACGTTTAGTGATGGTTCAAAACCACCTGCAGAACCCGTGTTGATCACGCAATCTGGTGCAAAATTGTCGATAAGCAAAGTTGTCGCAACCGTCGCTGCCACTTTACCAATGCCAGACTGTACAAGCGTTACGTCAAGACCAGCCAGTTTGCCGGTGTAAAAAGTAAAGCCACCTTTGGTCAATGTTTGCGGGTTTTCCATGGTGTTACGCAAAATGGTAACTTCTTGCTCCATTGCGCCGATAATGCCTACTTTCATCAAAAGATTCCTAATTTGTGGTGGGGAAAGCCCCAGTGTCAAAATTGCTTTTATTATACGAAAGGGGTTTTGATAGGTAAAACAAAAAACGGGCTGACGCCCGTTTTGCTAGATTTCTGCCAACTGAGTTGACTGTGCTTTTGCCTGTGAAGGTGACAGTACCGCAGGTTTGTAGGTGCGGTTTCTGGTTTTCTTTGGCATCTCCACTTTTTGGCCAAGCTTGAACAAGATTGCCGCACGAACCTCCGCACTTTGGTAGCCACTTTTGATTTTCATGCGAATGTGTGGAATACCCGCAGATTCCAGAGCGCCACTGACAAACCAGTCTTTTTGTGCTTTGTGGCCGTTTTTATTGGCGTTATTGACCAAATCAACAGCGGCAACAATTTTCAGTGTCTCTTTGTCTACCAAAACATAATCCAACTGCTTATTCTTAGCTTTAGTTACCGCGGCACGACGCGCTTTTGGAGAGATCCCCGGCTTGCACTCAATCACATCAATGAGTTTAATGCGGCTTACGATTTTATATCTATCGCCAACTGCACGTTCTAATAAGTGTAGAAACGATGCTTCAACGGTGGTAAAAACAGATTCTTTACGATTAAACGGATAAGGATTGCCACCCACATCGGTGTACTTAGAAGCGACAATGGAAGCAACGACCACTAGAGCCAAAATAGCAAGTAACGCAAATTCCATACAAAACTCCAAATCAAAAAAATGACATCTGTGGTTTTATAAGCAATAGGTGTGCCAAACGAGCGCTTAAATTAGTGAGTGGTTAACATTAAATCGGTGAATCAGTATTTGGGATATGGAAAGAAAAATAAAGTGCTTTAAGTTGTTTATACTAGGCAGCGATATCTTACAGCAGGGCTGCCTAGTACTGGATTATGATATTAGCTCGCGTTATTTTTCCTCTTTCAGCACGTAGATCTCACCATCGAAACTACCTTGAATGGTCAATCCTTGGCCTGCCAGCTCCTTGAGATATTCAATATGCTCTTGGGTAATATGTTGGCCCGGCACCAAAAGCGGAATACCCGGAGGATACGGGGTGACTAAGCCTGCACAAATTCGGTTGTTGCTCTTGCTAATAGGTACAGATTCACGCTCGCCGTAGAAGGCATCACTAGGAATACAAGCAAGGTCAATTGCGGGTAAGTTCTCAGGTAAGCGTGAGCGTCGCGTTGACTTCGATAGTTTTACCTTGCCGCCATCAAGTTTCTTTAAGGCATTGTATAAACGAATGATCTTTGAGCGTGTACCACCCAAGGTTAGTAAGACTAAGATGGTACTGTGCGTATATTTCTCAATCTCCAGCCCAATTTCGTCTAACAGGAATTTATGAATATCCTTTAACGAATATGGTAGTTCACTAATATCTATGAGGATTTTAAGCGGATCATGCCCCATATTATCGCCACTAAAATGTGGGAATATGTTCATAAAGTCTTGCTTATCAAGCACTTTAATATGTTTGAGCGAGGCCATCTGCTGTTTGAACTCTGCAACATGGTTCAGCAGCGCATTGAGTAACTTATAGCCTTCCATCTCCAACTGCTTCTGGCACACATCCAAAGACGCTATAAGTTGGTATTTGGGCGAGGTGCTGGCGTAGATACTGTAAATCTCACGGAAGAAATCAGCATCAAAATCAGGGTCGTTAATATGGATATAAGATGCCTGCGAAAATGCCGATACGACTTTATGCGCCGAATGAGTGACATAATCGGCACCTGCATGAATGGCGGAATAATGGCGCAAGCTAGGGTGAAATAGCGAGTAAGCAAACCAAGCTTCATCAATAAAGACTTTGATGCCATGCTGATGGGCAAATTCTACGACTTGTTTCAGGTCGCTCAGCAAACCATCATAGGTACAGCCGGTGAGCACCAGTAGTTTTGCATCGGTATTTTGTTCAATCGCTTGCTTAATATCGGCCAGTGAAGGCGGTGCAAATATGCCATATTTTGGATTTAAGATACTCGACAAATAGATTGGGAAACTGGCCGATTGCAAAATGCCATAGTGCACAGACTTATGACAGTTGCGGTCGATGATCACCTTATCGCCCTTGCGAAGTAGGGTTTGCAAAATAATTTTATTCGAGGTGGACGAACCGTTGGTCACGAAGTAGGTGCGTTTAACCTCAAACGTTGCCGCAGCGGATTCCTGAGCGCGGCCAATGGTATTGGTGCTGTCTGACAGTGAACCTAACGAATCAACCGATACAGACAAGTCTCCGACAAAGACATTACGGCCATAGAATTGATAAAAATCTTTGATATAAGGAGAGTTTCTAAAGCTCGAACCGCCGCTGTGACCCGGAGTATGCCAAGAGTCGTTCGCTTCGCCGACATAACTGCGATACGCGGTCCAAAATGGCGTCTCGGCTCTGTCATCAAAGTCATTGATCATATATCCCAAAATGGCTTCAGGATCTGAGATAACTTCATCTTTAAAGAAGAAAGACTCGATTTCCTCGGATTCGTTGACTATCTCAAGCCCTTTAGTGTCATCGCCAATAACGTAAACCGGTAATTCTAGACGAATACTTTTTAATTGCTCGATAAAGCGACTATAGGTTTGTTCGCCACTTTTGTTGTGCACATCCCAACTCAGCACGACAGCTTGAATATCACCATCTTCAGTGACATGCTCCAAGGCTTTTGAAAGTTCGAGGCATTCAATAATATCGATTTGAACATCCTCTCGCTCAAAATTAGGGATCGTTTTTGACAGATTGCTTGAGAGCGATTGCAATACAGCTGGCTCTTGTTCTATCAACAAGATACGAAGGACAGGTAGCATAATGATATTCGCATTAAAATTTAAAGACTTTCATTAGCATAAAGAAAGCGTAGTGATTTGTGAAATCAATACTTTGAAAATGTTCCAGAAATTGTAAAACGGATGTAGGCGAGGAAGTTGTTGCGAGTGATGGAAAGTGTGCTATTCAACATAGGAAACAGGAAGGTTTCGAGTATCAGGCGTGTCTGAGTTAAATTTGGGATAGGGTGTTTTTGAAGGCTGTATTACGATTGCTTTTCAATGATAAATACAGTAGTGATAAAAACAACAGTACTAGCTAACAGATCAAAAGGAGTCAAAATGAGATTGGTTAATTATGTTGTGTATGTGTTCTTATTTGGGTGTTTAATCAGCTTCCCTTCATGGGCTGATACAAATAACTTGTCGGGAACATTGGTTGTTGTAAATAAAAAGGGGAACTCGGTTGATTTCATCGATCTTAGCAGCCGAAAAATTAAGCTGACGCTCGCAACCGGCAGAGGACCACATGAATTAGCAATGAGTGCCGACGGGCATACGGCTGTTGTCACTAATTATGCACGTGGCAATAGTCTAAGTGTTTTTGACGTTCGGCAAGCAAAAAAAGTAAAAACCATTGATTTGTCTCGTTATCCAAGGCCACATGGCGTGTTGTTTTTAAAAGACCAAAAACGCGTTGCAGTATCGTCTGAAGGCTCCGACAGTGTGGTAATCGTTGATATAGAGTCGGGGAAAATTGATAAAGTAATAGCAACAGAGCAAAGAGGTTCTCATATGGTGGCGCTGCCGGCGTCTAGCGAGCGTGTTTACACCACAAATATGCGCGCAGATTCAGTGTCTGAATTAGATGTAAAGTCAGGTGCCTTACTTCGCAAAATTTCAATGCCAAAAGTACCAGAGGCTATCACCATAAATAAAAGTGGCTCAGAGCTCTGGGTTGGTAGCAACGATGATGGCTTAGTTACCGTGTTTGATGTAGCAAATGAGCGTATAATTAAGCAATGGAAAGGCTATAGCTTTCCATACCGTGTGTTACTTACCCGCGATGAGCAGTTTGCTGTGATCCCAGACTATAGGAATCACACCCTTGATGTGATCGATGCAATGCACAAAGAAAAGCTGCGTCAAATAAAGTTTGAGCCGGGAACAGGACCAAAAGGCGTGATCCTCCATCCAGACGATCGCACTTTATTTTTATCCGCTTACCAAAAAAATAAGGTCCTTGTTATAGATATTGTATCTGGCAAAACCTTATTTGAACTCCCTACTGGTAACGGACCAGATGGAATAGGGTATTCAGCAGTGGTATTGCCTTAGGCTAGCCATCACGTCGATACGAATGTGGCGTGAAGTAGGAGCTGCTTTACGCAGCGAGCTGTGTTTTCATATCGCTTGAATAATTTTACGAAACAACAAATTCACGGTAACCACCACAAATAAAAGTTGTGCTTATGCTAAAACAAAGATTAGCTATCAGTCTTCTCTTTAAACTCACACAAATCTTCAATCAAACAGCTGCCACATTTAGGTTTACGCGCGGTGCACACATAGCGGCCATGGAGAATTAGCCAGTGGTGGACATCCACTTTAAACTCTTTTGGTACAACCTTCTCTAGCTTTTGCTCGACTGCCACCACATCTTTACCCATGGCGAACTTGGTGCGGTTGGAGACGCGGAATATATGGGTGTCTACGGCAATTGTCGGCCAGCCAAAAGCGCAGTTTAGTACCACGTTGGCGGTTTTGCGACCGACCCCCGGCAGTGCTTCTAGTGCTTCACGGTTTTCAGGAACTTCGGAGCCGTGTTTGTCGACGAGGATCTGACACATTTTATAGACGTTATTGGCTTTTGAATTAAATAAACCAATGGTTTTGATATAGTCTCTTAAGCCTTCAAGGCCAAGCTCCAGAATTTTCTCAGGCGTGTTGGCAACAGGGAAGAGTTTGCGTGTCGCTTTGTTTACCCCAACATCAGTGGCTTGTGCTGAGAGGGTAACGGCAACTAAAAGCTCGAAGGGTGACGAGTATTCTAGCTCAGTTTCAGGGTGCGGATTTTCGTCCCTGAGTCGCGTGAGTATTTCTATACGTTTTTGTTTATTCATAAGATTTACTTGCTAATTTCAATGACGGTAGCATGCGGTTATTTTCATTAAACAGCGATAGTGACGGTATCGCTGCTTAATGGCATCATTATTACCGCATTAGTTTAAGTTAGTGACCCGTGCTCTAGGACCTTTTACTTCTTCGGCTGTTGGCGCTGCTTTGGCTTTGAGCTGAGCGTCGATAATGTTTTTAGCGGCAATCAAAAAACCAAGGCCTAAAAAGGCGCCTGGTGGCAGGATTGCAACTAAAAATTGATGATCGAATGAGAAGATCTCAACACGCAATACACTTGCCCAGTTGCCAAGGAGTAGCTCGGCACCATCAAATAGTGTTCCTTGACCAATCAATTCGCGCATTGCACCCAGTACAAATAGCACCAGTGCAAAACCCAGTCCCATCATTAACCCATCCCAAACCGATAACAACGGACTATTCTTCGAAGCAAATGCCTCTGCACGACCAATAATGGCGCAGTTGGTCACGATCAACGGAATAAATATACCAAGGGACTGATACAGACCAAAGGTATAAGCGTTCATGAGCAGTTGAATAACCGTAACAAAGGCGGCGATGATCATCACAAACACGGGAATACGAATGTCTTTTGGCACCCAGTTTCTCACCACGGATACGGTAAAGTTAGAACCAACCAGTACCAGTAATGTGGCAATACCAAGCCCTAAGGCATTGGTTACCGTTGAAGTCACCGCAAGGAGCGGACACAGCCCTAAAAGCTGTACCAGTGCAGGGTTATTTTGCCATGTACCTTCTTGAAAGAGCGATTTTAACTGACTCATTGCGACACCTCGCAAGTATTAGGCGCGTTAAATAGCGCATCAAAATGCGTTTTGGCAAACCATGCGGCCTGATTTACCGAGGTTACCACGGCACGTGGGGTAATGGTTGCGCCAGTAAATGAATCAAATTGACCGCCGTCTTTTTTCACATTCATTTTAGGATCTGCTTCACCTTTAACTTGAACGCCGTTGAAAGTCGTTACCCAAGCCGATTTTGCCAGCTCTACTTTATCACCAAGACCCGGAGTTTCTTCATGGCGCGTTACACGCACACCTGAGATCAGACCTTGTCTATCGACAGCGGTTAAGACATCGATATTGCCACTGTAGCCTTTCGGTGTGATATGTCTCACTAAAAGAGCTGAGGGTTCGCCATTGAGTCTGGCTCTGTAAATGGTGTGCGGGCCGCCTGGGCCGAGTTCTAAGGCGTTGCTGGTGGTGCAATCCAAATACAAAGTATTGTCGTACTTATCTGCTGCAATAACCTGAGAAAGTAGTTGCATCAGATGCTGCTGCTCTTGGCTGGCAATTTTATCTTTGGTGAGGTCATTAATCAGTGCGACCGCTCCTGTTGTTGCCAGTGCAAATGCCGCGAGGATGAGGCCATTTTTCTGCATCGATTGAATTATCATGATTTAGCTCCATGACCATAAGTACGAGGCTGAGTGTAATGATCGATAAGTGGTACTGCCATATTCATGATCACAACTGCAAATGCAACGGCGTCTGGGTAGCCACCAAATTGACGAATAACATAGACAGTAAAGCCGATTGCCGCGCCGTAAATCAGGCGACCTAAGTTAGTGGTAGAGGCAGACACTGGATCGGTGGCAATAAAAAAGGCACCAAGCATAGCGCCGCCACTTAACAAGTGGAATAGGGTGCCGGGCTCTGACTCAGGGGCAATGATATAGCCAATTGCGCTAGCAAGGCCAAGACTGGCAATAAAGGCCACTGGAATATGCCAGTTGATCACTTTGGCTTTTAGCAGATAAAGACCACCTAGCAAAAAGGCGAGGTTAACATATTGCCAACCAAGTCCCGCAAGCGCTCCAAAACCCTGCTTACTCATCGCCTCATTCACGGTTAAGCCTTGTGAGACAGCGGTTTTTACCGAGTCTAATGGCGTTGCACCAGTCGCACCGTCAATCACGCCTGCACGCCATACGTCAAGTGTAACACCTTGGCTGGTGGACTCGGTAAAGATCATTGCGAGTTGGTCGACAAAGCTTAGCGACTCTAGCGTGAGCGCTTGAATAGGTGACCACGAAGTCATTTGTACAGGGAAGGAGATCAGCAATAATACATAGGCCGCCATGGCCGGGTTGAAAAGATTAAAGCCTAGGCCACCGTATAGCTGTTTTACAATAGCGATGGCAAAAAATGCACCAATGACGGTTATCCACCAAGGGGCTAGCGGCGGAATACTGATGGCCAGCAGCACAGCGGTGAGCCAAGCACTGCCGTCGCTGAGGCTGGACCATATCGCTCGACCTCTTAGCTTTAGCACTAGCGCTTCAGCAAGGCTTGCGGTAATAAGCGCCAAAGCCAACTGGATCAATACACCAAAACCAAAATAGTAGGTTTGGACTAAGATCCCGGGAATACAGGCTGCCATGACGGTCATCATGATTTTGTTGACCGACTTATGGCTATGATTGTGCGGGGATGAGGCCATGGTTAGTTTCATGACGGTTCATTTCCTTCTTGTTCTTTCGCTTGCTTCTTCGCTTTTGCTCTCGCAATTGCGGCTTTAACGGCGGCTTTTTTACGTGCTTCAGGGCTAAGTGCTTGTTGCTGCTCAGATGTGCCCTCAGCACCTTGCTCTGTACGGCTGGAGTCTGTTTCTGATCCCGCCGTTGGCTCATTTGTTTCTTCGCCTTGCTCACTCACGCTTTCGCCAGCTTCTTGTGCCTCTTTAGCGGCTTTTTTGGCCTTAGCTCTGGCAATTGCGGCGGCAACGGCCGCTTTACGTGGATCTTCCTCGGCGCTTGCCGTTGGAGCGGCTTCTGCTTGTTCGCTCACGCTTGCGCCTGCTTCTTCAGCCTCTTTAGCTGCTTTCTTGGCCTTAGCTCTGGCAATTGCGGCGGCAACTGCAGCTTTGCGTGGATCTTCCTCGGCGCTTGCCGTTGGAGCGGCTTCTGCTTGTTCGCTCACGCTTGCGCCTGCTTCTTCAGCCTCTTTAGCAGCTTTCTTGGCCTTAGCTCTGGCAATTGCGGCGGCAACGACGGCTTTGCGTGGATCTTTCTCGGCGCTTTCCGTTGGAGCGGCTTCTGCTTGTTCGCTCACGCTTGCGCCAGCTTCTTCCGCCTTTTTGGCAGCTTTCTTAGCCTTAGCTCTGGCAATTGCGGCAGCAACGGCGGCTTTACGTGGATCTTCCTCGGCGCTTTCCGTTGGAGCGGCTTCTGCTTGCTCGCTCACGCTTGCGCCAGCTTCTTCCGCCTCTTTAGCGGCTTTCTTGGCCTTAGCTCTAGCAATTGCGGCAGCAACGGCGGCTTTACGTGGATCTTCCTCGGCGCTTTCCGTTGGGGCGGCTTCTGCTTGTTCGCTCACGCTTGCGCCAGCTTCTTCCGCTTCTTTAGCGGCTTTCTTGGCCTTAGCTCTGGCAATTGCGGCAGCAACGGCGGCTTTACGTGGATCTTCCTCGGCGCTTTCCGTTGGAGCGGCTTCTGCTTGCTCGCTTGTGCTCTCGCCAGCTTCTTCCGCCTCTTTGGCAGCTTTCTTGGCCTTAGCTCTAGCAATTGCGGCAGCAACGGCGGCTTTACGTGGATCTTCCTCGGCGCTTTCCGTTGGGGCGGCTTCTGCTTGTTCGCTCACGCTTGCGTCAGCTTCTTCCGCCTCTTTAGCAGCTTTCTTGGCCTTAGCTCTGGCAATTGCGGCAGCAACGGCAGCCTTTTTATCGCTTGGCGCTGCATTGGCTTCAGGCTCAGCTGTGTCTTCTGCGGCTGCTTTTTTGGCTTTAGCCCGGGCGATTGCAGCAGCTACGGCTGCCTTTTTATCATCTGCTGCGGCTGGCTCAGATTCAGGCGCAGTTTGGGCCGCGGCTTTTTTCGCCTTGGCGCGAGCAATGGCGGCGGCTACTGCATCTTTTTTATCTGTGCTTTCAGGCTGGTCAGTTTTTTCTTCTTTATATTTACGCGCCTGCGCTTTGCGTTTTGCACGCTCTTCAGCAATGGCGCTGTTATCCGGCTCTAACTCGCCGTTCTCACCTCGTTTGGCTTTGGCGCGTGCAATCGCAGCTTGAACCGCGGATTTATCTGACTGCTTATCTTTAACGCGTGAGAGTGCTTCTTGCACTTTTTCTTTATCTGCGGCTTTTGGTGCAGCGCCCGCCGAACGGCGTTTATGTTTATTTTGGCGTTCTTCTTGTTCGCGCTCTAAGCGCTCTTTTCTTGCCTCAAAACGCTCTTTAGCACGCTCTGCTTTGACTTGTTCGAGCTTTTGTTCGCGAATATCGGCTTTGGCTACACGATAGTATTGCACCAAGGGGATTTCGCTTGGACAAACATAAGAGCACGCACCACATTCGATACAGTCAAAGAGGTTGTATTCCTCTAACTTTTGGTACTCTTTGCCTTTAGCAAACCATTGTAACTGCTGTGGTAATAAGCTTTGAGGGCAGGCATCTGCACAGGCACTACAGCGAATACATGCCTTTTCATCACCCGGGATCGCAAGTTCTTGGTTGTCTGGCGCGAGTATACAGTTGGTGGTTTTGACCACAGGGATCCTAACCGATGGTAAAGTAAAGCCCATCATTGGACCACCCATGACGACGCGCTGCGCCTCTACTGGCGAAAAGCCTTGTGAGTCTAGCAGGTGCTTTATTTCAGTGCCGAGTAAAGCCCACACGTTGCTTGGCTGAGTAATGGTATTACCGGTCACGGTAACTACACGCTCAATAAGGGGTTTACCCTCAAAAATGGCTTGCCAAATTGCGAACAGTGTTCCAACGTTCTGCACCAGTACGCCGATATCCGCTGGTATTCCAGCACTTGGTACTTCTTTGGAAGTTAATAGCTTGACCAGTTGCTTTTCACCACCAGAGGGGTATTTGGTTGGCACACTACGGACTAAGATATCCTGATTATGCTGAGCCGCTGCGGCGATCGCCGCAATGGCTTCAGGTTTATTATCTTCAATGCCAAATAGCACTTTTTGTGGCTTCAATATACCTTGTAGCACTTCGACGCCTGCGATGATTTCTTTGGCGCGCTCACGCATCAAACGATCATCGGCTGTAATATATGGTTCGCACTCAATGCCATTGACGACTAAAAACTCAATGGGCTTTGGGCTGTCTGCTTTGACATAGGTTGGGAATCCCGCACCGCCCATACCGGCAATACCAGCTTGGTGGATAATATCGATAAGCTGTTTGTTATCAAGCGTGCTAATGTCGCTAATTGGGTTCAGTGGTGTCCACTTATCTTCACCGTCTGGGCGCAAAATAATACTGAGCTCAGGTAGCGCGGATGGATGCGCCGACGGCATCGGCTTTATCGCTTCAATGGTGCCAGATGTGGGAGCGTGGATGGGCAGTGACCAGTTCGTGCCGGGAGCCGTCAATGCTTGACCCTTAAGGACGTGATCGCCAGAGTTAACCAACAGGCTACCATTGGCACCAATGTGCTGCTTTAGGGGCAGAATTAGTTTATCAGGCAAAGGTAAACGAGCAATCGGTTGTTGGTTGGATAATGTCTTTTGCTCTGGTGGATGGATGCCACCCGGGAACTGCCACAGTTTTCCACTTTCTATTTGTTCAAGTAATGTTTCCACTTAAACCTCTTAATCAATCTGTGTCACAGGAATGGCGTCTAGCTGCCACTTCCACGTTTGCTTGGTCTGTGCAACCGGGATCATATCAATACAATCGACCGGGCAGGGCTCGACACACAGATCGCAGCCTGTGCACTCGTCGATGAGCACGGTGTGCATTTGTCTGGTTGCACCAACAATGGCATCAACGGGGCAAGCTTGAATGCATTTGGTACAGCCAATACATTCGTCTTCACGAATGTAAGCCACCTTCTTGACCGGCTCTGCGTCTTCTCCGCCAGCTAGTGGCTTTGCTTCTACGCCCATTAAGTCCGCCAGTTTTTTCACTGTTGCTTCACCGCCGGGAGGGCATTTATTTACGTCATCGCCATTCGCAATCGCTTCAGCGTAGGGTCGACAGCCGGGATAGCCACACTGGCCGCATTGAGTTTGTGGCAGAATGGCGTCTATCTGTTCAACAATTGGGTTGCTTTCAACTCGGTATTTCACTGCGGCATAGCCAAGCACAATACCAAAAATAAGCGCCAGCGCACCCAGCGCAAGTAATGCGTAAAGTAATGTCATATCTAAAACTTAACCAATCCAGAAAAGCCCATAAACGCAAGCGACATAAGTCCTGCGGTGATCATTGCTATCGATGCACCTTTAAACGGTGTCGGCACGTCAGCGACGGCTAAACGCTCACGCAAAGCGGCAAATAGCACCAAAACCATAGAAAAGCCAACCGCAGCGCCAAAACCATAGACTGCAGACTCTAAAAAGGTGTGGTCTTTTTTGATATTAAGTAGTGCGACGCCTAGTACAGCGCAGTTGGTGGTGATCAAAGGTAAGAAAATCCCCAGTAACCGATACAAGGTTGGACTGGTTTTACGCACCACCATTTCCGTAAATTGTACCACTACCGCGATAACCAAAATAAAGCTCATCGTTCTTAAAAAAGTGAGGTCGAGAGGCAATAAAATATACTGATTGACCAAGTAGCTGGTGACTGAGGCTAGCGTAAGAACAAAGGTGGTCGCTAACGACATTCCCACTGCGGTATCCAATTTTCCAGATACCCCCATGAATGGACATAAGCCCAAAAATTGGACTAAAACGAAGTTATTCACCAGCACTGTGCCAATGAGCAACAAAATGTATTCGGTCATTCCTGCCTCTATAACTTATTCACTTTATGCGGGTTTTCCCGTCAAATCGAGGTGATAGTTAACTGTATTAAAGAACTTACTAGGTGCAAGTTTTGACTGGATTTAATTTTGCTAAAAATACTTTTTAGTAGAATTAAACCGATAGCACCGTTCCGCTTTGAATTTTTTAAGTGAAAACATGTGCCTTGCTATCATTTAAGCTAGCCTCTCAAATAGTGTGAGGCTGTAGCTTGTCATGTAATGCTGACAGTTTTCATTCAGTTATTAGCAAGTAATCCAAATTCAGAGTTTGCTTATCAGGCTAAATATATGAGCTTTTAGCAATAGAATCATGGTGATAGAGTGATTCTATTGCTAGATCTTGGATTACCGCTAGCGCCGAAATAATCTTCAAGCTTATCTTTGTGAACTTCTTAGATCGCATGGATAAATTTGAATGATAATTCCTGCCAATAGTAACACAGATTGTAACTGGTGTGGCAAATGATAGTGTACGAAAATCAGCGCAATGGCAGCGGGAAAGGGAAGGGCAAATACGTTGCCCTTGGAACTTTCGTTAAACTTAGATAATGGGAGAATTATCCAAGCTCAGGTTTCCTAGATTTCTTTTGGTTTTTCGATGTAATAGCCTTGTACACCGTCCAAACAAAGCGTTTCGACGATGTGTTTCTCTTCTTGGCTCTCGATACCTTCGGCAAATACGTTGACACCGATACGGTGTGCAAGGTCAACCATTAAACGCATAAAGTATTGATTATTCTTGTCTTCTTCTAGACCACGAGTATAGCTTGCATCCATTTTGATATAGTCAGGCTTTAAGTCTCTAAAGAACTTAAACGACGTTAAACCCACACCAAAACGCTCGACGGTGATACGAGCGCCGGCACGATGAACCATATCAATAAAGCGCTTACTGGCTTTAATATTTTGTTGTAAGCCAAACTCGCTAACTTCAAATACCAGTTTAGAGGCCAGATTGGTTTCTTTTAACAAACGACGCTCTAACCAGATCACAAATTGATCATTATGAGCACTCGATGCGGTAACGTTGATCCCAAAATACTTTTCATTAAAGTTACGCGTTTTGATAAGTTCTAGCGAGGTGTCGATGATCAGCTGATCAATCTCAATGGCCATTTCTAGCTTTTCCGCCATGGCAAGGAAGGACGCAGTTGGTAGCATTTGTCCTTCTTCGGTTTTGAAGCGGGATTGGATCTCTGCATAGGCCTTAGAGTTTTTACCAATTGGCATGATATTTTGCATCATCAAGCTAACACGCTTGCTGTTGATCACATCGCGGATCACGCGACGCCAGTTTTGATTGCCAAATCCAGCACTGACATTATTCACTAAGTCAGACTCACGTTGAATATGCCAAGCATTGGCTTGCTTGCTTTGCGCCATGCTCATCGCATTATCGACGACCGAGAGTAGTTCTCCAAGTGGTTTACCGTTCTCATAAGGCACGATCCCAGTGTTTGCAACCGATGATAGTTCTTGGTTTTGCTGGAACTGAGTAAAGCGGGCTTGCAGTGTTTCACCAAACTCTTCCGCTTCCTTACTTGGCACATTGGGTAATATCACTGCAAAGTCCGAGCTATTTAAACGGAACACCTGGCTGCCAGCATAAGTGCCGGTGACGTGCTTGATGATATCCGATACTGACTTAATGTATTCATCGCCTTTTTGATAGCCGCGGGTTTGGTTAATGACCTGCAATTCAGAACAGCGGATCATCGCCAGTGAGCCAAATGCCTTTTTGGCAGACGACTCGATATATTGCTCGTAGTACTCAACAAACATATTACGGTTGCCAAGATCGGTGACCACATCTTTATACGCTTCTTGCTTGATAGAGTGGGCGGCATTTTTGATGTCTTCTTGCTTTGACTTTAAAAAGCTGGCTAGGCGTTTAAAAGATGGGATTAAATCTTGGCCGAGTTCTGCAACTTTGCCATCGTTAAAGTCAAATTCAATATTGTCGGTAACTTGATTTTGCGTGATATATGAATCTACAGCATTGGCCACTGTCATGCTAACGTTGCGATTTAGCTTTTTATACACGCCTTGCATAAAGAAAACAGGAATAAAGGCAACTAACGCTGAAATAATGATAAGTAGCAGTAGGGCTTGTTGTAGTAATTGTGCCTGACTTTGTGCATTGATCAAGAATTCGATTTTGATGTCTTTGCTATCGTTAACAGCAAATTGGGGGCGAATAGCATTGATATTTGATTCTATGAGTTCGGCGATAAAGGGGAGGTTGCTCGGTGTATTGACTTGCAAAACGGTTTGACCGTTAAAGTCTCGTACAATAAAAGTTGAGAAAACATCTCCGCTATTTAAAGCTTGGCGGATATGTTCAGGAGTAACTTCAGTGAGTTTCTTATCCTTTATATACTCTGTCACCATGGTATGGGCACTTTGTTGTGCTTTGTTGATTGCAGAGTCAAAACTTGTTGCGAAAAAAAAGCTACCAATCAAGGAGAATAATAGCCAAGAGGTGACTTGGAGTACGATAAGTTTTTTAAAACCAGCCATAGTACGCTTCTTAAAGAGGGTTATTCCATAGTATCGGGTGCATTGCCAATTTCTTTATCAAATTCATCGGTTTGATTTTTGTCTGGTCGATAAATTACAGAGAAGGTTGTTATCTGAGCAAATGCAGTGAGAATATTGCTTGTAGAGTAGTGTAAATGCAGGAAAAAGTCTAATGCTTTCGTGGAATTGGCTCCCCCTCCCCGACTCGAACGGGGGACCTGCGGATTAACAGTCCGTCGCTCTAACCAACTGAGCTAAGGGGGAACAATTTGGAACTTTGGGAATGCTCTTTTTGAGCAATATCTTATTGATTGGCTCCCCCTCCCCGACTCGAACGGGGGACCTGCGGATTAACAGTCCGTCGCTCTAACCAACTGAGCTAAGGGGGAACTACAATAAGATTTTGACTTTCCGGTAAAGTAGTGGCTCCCCCTCCCCGACTCGAACGGGGGACCTGCGGATTAACAGTCCGTCGCTCTAACCAACTGAGCTAAGGGGGAATAGTCAAGTGTGAGAATTTGGCTCCCCCTCCCCGACTCGAACGGGGGACCTGCGGATTAACAGTCCGTCGCTCTAACCAACTGAGCTAAGGGGGAAGCGTATCTCTCAACGGGGCGAAATATTAATGACGACATTGCAAGGTGTCAACCACTAAAATCACAGAAACGTAAAAAACTCTACTAAGCGATGAATTAATGCGCTATTTGTTGGCTTTTTAGCTAGTTTTGGATTCTTGATATAGGGCCTATTGACCTTTGCTGTACGATTTTGGCTCCCCCTGAGTGGGTTTTGATCGCAGCGCTCGACTTGCCGCCTAGTAATCTAAGCAAAAGTTGAGCAATACGTAATTTATCCATCGTTCATATAATGACTCTCAGTGAGTTTTGATTTCAATATGCCTACATGATGAAAATCTGCAAAACATGAAAGATAGGGCTGTTGTATAAAATTCCTAAATCACCGTATAGGGGATGTCGAATAAAATTAACATATACAGTGTTTACTGTTTATCTATACAGTGATATATTCTGATTAATGTATTTTTTGAACGTTTTGTTTGAATTATATCCCTAACTGCTCATTTTATGATGTTTTCTTGAGATCTTTAAATCATTGCAATTATCACGTGAATGAGATCAATGAGCATAAATAGTGTGGTATTGATAATCTCTATCTAAACGCGGCGTGACAAACAGTAAGTAGTTACTATCATTAAAATGAGAATCAATGATTTAATAAAAAGTTGAATTAAAACAGTTGGATATGTGTTCCTTATTATTTTTAGTCGTTAAATGCTTTTTACTTCCAGAAGCAAGGTTAGCCTAGAGATCTAAATTGATCCAGTTGTTGTTTTAAGAATGATCACACTAAACACGCCATTGATCAAAATTACTCCAAGCTGAAAACCTTTATTCTATTGGCTTGGAGCGACTTATCCACGGAATCTGTGGATAACATTGTTTATTATTATTTGAGAAGTATTGCAAGACTATGAAATTAGGGCGCTGCAGCCGTTTCAAGTAAAATTCGATAAATATTTAATTTTAATAATATCAATGACTTATATTTGGTTGGTTATTTTTGTTTATTTGTTGTTCAGTGTGAAGCTTTTATGAACTTTTTACCATTTTGGCTGTGCAAAAAACATGCTACTTTGCAAGCTGGATTGTAACTTTTTTGTCAAAACATACTGAATCGTTATTTTTAACACTAAACCTCAATCCTGTAGCGTAATACAAGCTTTTTATAGGTAACTGTTGCTAATTTAGACTTTATAACGACTCTTAACGTTTACCGCATAGCGTCAACATCTTGAATAGCATACAATGAGCCGCTTAAAGTATCAGAAATAGGTTGTTATGACTCAAGCTAAGTCAAATTCCAATGGCAACGATATCCTTTTTGGTGATATTGGGGCGACTTTAAAGCGAATGACGATCCCCATGATATTCGGGATGATCACGCTGATGATGTTTAATCTCGTTGATACTTTCTTTATTAGTATGCTTGGCACCGAGCCGCTCGCGGCAATCAGCTTCACCTTTCCTGTTACCTTTACTGTAATTAGCTTAGCCATCGGGTTAGGTATTGGAACATCCGCCGTTATCGCGAAGGCTTTAGGTAGCAATTTGCTCGAGGAAGCCAAATTTGATGCCGCAGTAGCTATTATTATCTCTGCGATATTCGTTTCATTACTTTCTATTCTCGGTTTCATTTTTGTCGATGAGATCTTCATTCTTCTCGGTGCTGGTGAAGCGGTTATGCCATTTATCCACGACTATATGTCGGTGTGGTTTATTGGTTCGATTTTATTGATAACGCCGATGATTGGTAATTCAGTGCTGCGCGCCAGTGGTGATACCAAAACGCCAAGCTTAGTTATGGGACTCGGGGGATTAGTAAATGCGGTGCTGGACCCGATATTAATCTTCGGATTTGGGCCTATTGATGCAATGGGTGTAAAAGGGGCAGCAGTGGCCAGTGTGTTGTCTTGGAGTCTAGGGGTAACTATCATTTTATATTTGCTGATAGTTAAAAAACGTCTTATCTCACTGTCTGCAAAATACACCAGCTTCACAAACGCGGCGAAAAAAATTCTCACCATTGGCCTGCCTGCAGCTGGCGCAAATATGCTAACGCCGTTAGCAATGGCGGTAATGACAGCACTTATAGCCAGTTATGGACCTGAAGCTGTGGCCGCATTTGGTGTTGGAAGTCGTATTGAGTCTATCGCAAGTCTGGTGGTATTAGCGCTTTCTATGACCTTGCCTCCCTTTGTAAGTCAAAACTTTGGTGCAAAGCACTATCAGCGTGTGTCTGATGCCTATACCCAAACACTTAAATTTGTACTTGGTTTTCAATTTGCTGTCTACTTATTACTGGTATTGAGCGCTTACTACATTAGTCATACTTTTGGTAATGAGCCTGCTGTTGTTGAAACCATACAGCTATTTATTTATATCATGCCGCTTGGATACGGTCTTCAAGGCGTGATCATATTAACTAATTCATCATTTAATGCGTTGCATAAACCGATGAATGCGCTCATTCTAAGTGTGATCCGACTGTTCATATTTTATGTACCTATTGCTTATATAGGCTCACAGTTGGCTGGGTTGCCAGGGCTATTTGCAGGCGCTGCTTTGGGGAATTTATTTACCGCAGCCATTGCCTACAATTGGTTTAAGAAAGTGATTAATGAAATTGCAGCAAGCGAGGTTCAAAAGGAGGCGTAATGGAAGATAAGTTTCAGCTAGTTTCTGAGTTTCAGCCAAACGGTGATCAACCAACAGCGATTGCTCAGCTGTGCGATGGTTTAGAATCAGGCCTTGCACATCAAACCTTGCTGGGGGCTACAGGGACGGGTAAAACCTTTACCATGGCCAACATCATTAATAACCTTAACCGCCCGACGATTATTATGGCGCATAATAAAACGCTGGCAGCGCAATTGTATGGCGAAATGAAAGAGTTCTTTCCTCATAATGCGGTTGAGTATTTCGTCTCTTATTATGACTATTATCAACCCGAAGCCTATGTCGTTGCCAGCGACACTTTTATTGAGAAAGACGCGTCTATCAACGATCACATAGAACAAATGCGTTTATCTGCGACTAAAGCCTTGCTTGAGCGCAGAGACACTATCATCGTCGCCTCTGTTTCAGCGATTTACGGCCTTGGCGATCCCGACTCTTACATGAAAATGATGCTGTTATTGAAAGTCGGTGAAACCATTGATCAGCGCGACATGTTAAGGCGCTTGGCAGAACTACAATACACGCGTAATGATATGGACTTTAGTCGTGGTACCTACCGAGTTCGCGGTGAAGTTATTGATATTTTTCCTGCGGAATCGGAAACCATCGCGGTACGGGTTGAGATGTTTGACGATGAAATAGAGCGGATCAGTTTATTTGATCCCTTGACTGGTGCAGTTGAAAAACACCTAGTACGCGCGACTATTTATCCAAAAACTCACTATGTGACGCCAAGAGAAAAGATCCTTGATGCCATTGAGCGCATTAAGGTAGAGCTCAAAGACCGCCGCACTCAATTATTGGATAAAAACCGCTTAGTCGAAGAGCAGCGCATCGCTCAACGTACACAATATGATATTGAAATGATGACAGAGCTTGGCTATTGCTCTGGTATTGAAAATTACAGTCGATATTTATCGGGACGAGCACCAGGCGAGCCACCACCAACTTTGTTAGATTATTTGCCGGATGACGCGCTTATGATCATCGACGAATCTCACGTTACCGTTTCGCAGGTGGGGGCGATGTATAAAGGCGATCGCAGTCGTAAAGAAAACTTAGTTGAATATGGTTTTAGATTACCGTCTGCACTAGATAATAGACCACTAAAGTTTGAAGAGTTCGAAGCGATTTCGCCGCAGACCATTTATGTTTCGGCGACACCCGGTGATTATGAATTGAATAAATCAGCGGGTGATGTTGCTGAGCAAGTGATCCGCCCAACAGGGCTATTAGATCCAGAAGTAGAAGTGCGTCCAGTTGCAACTCAAGTTGATGATTTGCTCTCTGAGATCTACAAACGGGTGGAAGTGAATGAGCGTGTACTGGTTACTACGCTAACAAAACGCATGTCAGAAGATCTGACCGATTATCTTAACGATCATAACGTTAAGGTGCGTTACTTACACTCTGATATTGATACCGTTGAGCGTATGGAGATCATTCGAGACCTACGCAAAGGCGTTTTTGATGTACTAGTCGGCATCAACTTGTTACGAGAGGGCTTGGATATGCCTGAGGTTTCTTTGGTTGCCATTCTTGATGCAGATAAAGAAGGTTTCTTACGCTCGACGCGCTCTCTTATTCAGACAATTGGCCGCGCGGCACGTCACTTACATGGAAAAGCAATCTTATATGGTGATAGGGTGACGAACTCGATGCGCCAAGCTATAGATGAAACGCAAAGACGTAGAGAAAAGCAAGAGGCGTACAATGAGGCCAATGGCATTACACCAACCGCACTCAATAAGAAGATCACGGATGTGATGGATCTCGGTGAGGAAGTGGCTGATGACAAAGTGGTGGATATCGATGCCAAATTTAAACCAGGTATGCCTGCAATGGATGCGAAAGAAATTGCTAAAGAAATAGACCGACTTGAAGCACAAATGATGAAGTTTGCTAAAGAGCTTGAGTTTGAAAAAGCAGCTCAAGCGCGAGATCAAGTTCAGATCTTACAAAAGCGTTTGATTAAAGCCTAGGGCTAAAACTCGGTGTTAAATAATAAAAAAGCATGTGTAGACCACATGCTTTTTTATTGGTTGGGGAGGTCGCTTTAGAAGCGGTAGCTGACACCTAGAGATAGGCTCGATGTATCCAAGTCACCCATATCAAGGTACTTGTAGCCAAGGTTAACTGCCATACCGTTATCCCAGTCATATTGCCAACCTGCTTCAGCGACAAAGCCGATACCGTCGTCGGTAACTAATTTGCTGCGGCCACGAGTGATTTCGTAATCGTAGTAGTTCGCCCCTAACTTGCCATAAAAGTAGCTATTATCAGAAATTTGATAGTAGCCTTTTGCCGCAACGACAAAGTTATCAAATTCTAAGTTATTAGCACCAAGGCCAAATAAAGTTTTGTTGTTTTGTGTGCAGGTAAACTTGCGATCGTTTTCGTCTTCACACTTCCAATCATCTAAGTCTTCACCGCTGTTGTAACCTAATTCAAGCGCTAAAATTGGCGTAAAGTGATAGTTGTAATACAGGTAGGCTTGGCCTACACCATCACCATCTTTACTTGAGCTTTTATAAGAAGCGCCACCGCCAGAGATGTCTAAACCAACGCGATGCGTCTCGTTATTTTGTTCTGCAAAGGATGATAAACTTGTTGTGAGTAATGCAAGAGATAAAAGCGCTTTAATTTTCATAATCAATGTCCGTTGTGGTTAACTTGAGGACAGTATAAATAGCGGGGGTGTCAAGGTCTGTTGGGGGGCTGTCATAAAGTGTAAGAAGGCGTCGAATTTGGTTGTTATTATTTTACAAATATAAATAGTTGCACTTGCTAAGTGCTTTTAGCTGCCGTAGGTTTTGCAATGAACGTTTGGTATTTTAGTATGGTCGTCAATGTCAAAATCGCAGCAATAAGCCCACTCCATATGTGATGCATGATCAAATGACTTGCAATGAACATAGGCACGTCTTGCCAGCCATCAATTAACAAAAGTTTACTCACTAGCAGCAAATATCCGAGTAGGTGCGCGAAGAGAACAAACTTAAAGGATTTAATGAATTTGCTTTTTGCATTGACTGGCAGGGCTGGGAGGTTGAGGCGTAACGCGACGATAAAGGCTATCGAGAGCAAAATACTGATAATCCCTAACCCCAGTAATGAGGTTTTGATCAACACGATGGCATAGATAAAAGCAAGTAACATGAGCCAGCCTAACAATTACGGAAAACGCAGTTTATATACGCTTAGGTTTTGAGTCTATTCGAATTATTCTAAGGATTAGGTAGTGATTTTCTGAGTGATCGCTCTATACTAAAGGCCGATTTTATCAATAGTTTGTAAACCGATGTAACATTGCCCTATATTTTCGTGGCATGTTTCGCTATAAATGCAATGTTATGTCGTAGTAAATTCGAATAAAACAATAATTATTATAGTAATTAAGACCAAGTTGGGAACTAGGGAAATGAAATTTGCTTTTAAGGATTTTTTGTTTGATAGCAAAGAACTTAAGCTTTATAAAGACGATAGAAAGCTAAATCTAAAACAAAAGCCTGCTCAGATATTGGAGCTATTTTTATCCGCTCCTCAAACTATCCACAGTAAAGAAGACATCTTAGAAAAGGTATGGCCTGATAGAAAAGTCACAGATCAGGTCGTATTTCAAAATATTGGCCATTTACGTGCTTTGTTTGGTGATGATGCTATCAAAACCTTTTCACGAAAAGGATATCAATGGCAGATCCCTTGTACTGCTTTTGAGGGAACAGCAGAAGCTCAGGCCTCACCGCAGTCTTCGCCTCAACCAATTACCTCGACAGCAGCTAAAGTAGATGATAAATCGTCTGAAAGCGGAGCCACTGTAACATCTACAAATACACTTGAAACATCCGAGCCCGCTAGCAAACTACCAATGTTTGGGTTGGCGGGTGTACTTGTGTTGTTAGCCCTCGGCATTTACTTTACGTTATCGTGAGTCGAATTTACTAGCATTGAGGTTATGTCATGTTGCAAACGTTGTATATCACGGGGGCTGGGGTGAGTGCTGAAAGTGGTATTCCAACTTTTCGAGGAGAGGATGGCTTTTGGACGATAGGTTCGGCTAATTACACTCCTCAAGAAATGGCAACGCGCGCAATGTATAAATCACAACCGGCGGAATTCTTAAAATGGTATTACCATCGTTTTGTGACTTACCGTAATCACGGCCCCAATCAAGTTCATCAATGGCTTAGTGATAAAAATGTGATCACGCAAAATATCGACGGTTTAGATGGTAAAGCGGGAAATAATCATTTTATTGCGATCCATGGACGCGTTGATCAGGTGACATCCTTTCATACCCAAGGTGAGCCCACGGAGTGCTTTACTGCCCCTTGGGATGAGGTAGACGAAAGTCGATTAGCTGAGTCGCTGTTAGCACTTTTCAAGATCGCGCGACGAGGGCCTGAAAAAGGCGTGTCACTTAAACCCTATGTATTGTTATTCGACGAATACTACACCGATCTGTATCGTATTAGCGAAGCACAGTCACGAATGTATGCTGCGGATCGCATGATTTTTATGGGCACTTCCTTTAGTGTCAATATCACTCAAATGGCCCTGGAAATAGCAAGGCACAAAGCAATTCCAATTGAAGTGGTTGACCCAAACCCTGCGCACTTACTTTACGAACAAGTCACCTATCACCGCATGACGGCAAGTGAATATATCGCCAGTTTGCCAACCTCTTAATGTAAAGCCTGAGGAAAGTTAGCCTGCATTGCTTTGGTAGTAAGTGGCTAGCAGAAATTGTTTATATTCACTGAGTCGGCGTTGTTGTACGAGATGGGACTCAATCACTTTAGCGTTGTGGGGTTCCACTGCGCTTATATGTCGCCTTTCGATTTCCATCAAGCCAAGTAACGCGCTTAATTCTTGAATACTCAGTGGCGCAGTATGGCTATTAAAAGCTAAGTAGCATTCTAGAGGTGTTAACTTTTTTGCATTTCTTTGACTCAGTGCATTTTGAAGTAGCTCTTTACTTTCAAAGTGCAATAAGGTTCTAAGATAATTTAGACCGTTATCTTTCGCAGGCATTTGCGATAAAAGAATATGTAGTATGTTATTTCCTTGCGGGTTAAGGTTATTGATTTGCTCAGCTTGGATCAAAGGTGTGGAGAAAAAGGCAAACTTCTCTAAAGAGTTAATCGCAGCTATCATCGCTTCTGGAAAGCATGCTGCTTGTAAGCAAATACTCGCTATATCTTGATAGTGGCCATAGAGTGTAGTGTTACTCTGCGCACTTTGAAAAAGAAACTTGAGGACTTCAATCTGCTCGTCTTTGGGAGCGTGTGCGTACACGGTTTTTATTTTTTCTATATCCGCGCTTTTTAACGCTAGCAAAAACTGAGTTAGACTATTATTCGACATACATAGAACCACAATTTATTATTTAATGCTCACGCAATATGATAGCCTATTCGCCTGTTGTTTTGCTCAATTTATAACGATAATAACAAAGAGACGATTACGTGTTGCACTTTAAGATAATACTGCTTACTTGTTGCCTACTATTAAGCCCGCTAGTTTATGCCAATGAGCGTTTATACGATGCTTTTATTAAAGAAATTCAGCAACAAGAAACACGTGATAGCGCACTTCAAAAAGTCGACCAAGTATTAGAGTCGGGCTTAACACCGGAAGAAATTGCAGACGTTCACCATAAGACCACGGTTGCATTAAAAAACGGTTTCCAGCTCGAAGAGGCATATAAATGGGCGGAGCGTTTTAAACAGGTATTACTCTCGCATCATTTACCCGAATATGAAGCTAAATACTCTTTAACGTATGGTGACCTCATGCTCAAAGAGGGGAGATTTAGCGACGCGATTAGTTATTTAAACCTAGCCGTATCTCAGCTATCTGCGCTTGATATGCATCGATTGTTAAGCCATGCCTATCGCTTTCGGGCTGCTGCTTACAAAAGCAATGGCAGTTATAAAGACTCGATAGAGAGTTATGAACTCTCAATTGAAGTGGCAAAGAAGTATGAACTCCCAGATTTGCAAGTGTCTGCGATCACTCAGTTAGCAGATGTTTACTCGGATCTTTCATTACCGGACAAGGCACTTGAATTACTGCAGCAATCGATAGCTGTACTAAAAAACCAAAAACAGGAAAATACGGTTTTACTTGGACAAGTTTACTATAACCTAGGTGGTGCACATCAAGTGATTGGCGACCATGAAAAGTCGCTTGAAGCCTATCAAACCGCATATGACTATGACATTAAAGCGGGCAATATCGTTTATTCAGCTTACACGTTGATCCGCATTGGTCGTGAACAAATGAAACTCAGCCAATATGACAATGCACAAGCGTCATTTGAAAAAGCATTTACGATTTTTGAGGAGAATGAGCACACCAGAAATCAGGGCTGGGCGCTGAGCAATTTGGCTGAAGTTCAATTAAAAGCAAATGAAAAAGCTAAGGCTAAAGAGTATGTTGAACAGGCGTTAGAGTTAATTGATCCGGTACAAAGTAAAGTGCTTTATCAAGAGACGATGACTACCTATGCGCAAATTGTTTTACCTGAACGAGCTGATTTTTTTATTCAAAGTATGGAGCAAATTATTGCTCAAGATGAGGTTTATCTTGGCCTCAAGGAAACCGCATTACGAGTGTTAAAGGACGCCTACAGCGCGAAAGGTGACTTTGAGTCTGCGCTTAATTATCACTTGCAATATGCGGAATCTAAGGTTTCTCAGCTTGAAAAAGAAGCCAGTCAAAAAGCCTTGGCATATCAGATGGATACAGAGTACCAGAAGAATCAATATGAGCTACAAAGTCTAAAAACACAGCGTGATGTAGAGCTGGCCGAACAGCGCGTAGAACAAATAGTAACGGCAGCAGTGGTGGGAGTTTTGGTCATTCTACTGAGCGCGTTCTTATTACTTGCGAGAAACAAACGTCGTGCACTGGAACTCGAGAAGCAGCTTCTCAACAAAACCTTGGATTTAAAGCAGCAACTACTTGCAGATATTTCTCATGAATTAAGAACACCGCTTACCGTACTTAAGCTGCATATTGAATCTCTGGAACATAATTTGGTGGAAAATCCAAAGCAGAGCTACAAAGTGCTTAACCGCCGTCTCGATACTCTTAACACATTAATTAAAGATATCTATGAACTCGCGCAGGCAGATACTGGCAGCCTTAACTTAGCGCTAGAGCGTGTCAATGCCAAACAAGCGTTTATTGGTCTTGTTGAAGATATTGATGACTTTGTAACGGATGAAGGGCTTGAGTTTAATGCCAATATAGAATTACCAGATGAACTGGAAATCGATATTGATGTAACTAGATTTGCTCAGGTATTCAACAACTTGGCTCGTAATAGTGTGAATTATACCGACAAGCCGGGAGAAGTCTCCGTGAATATTAGCTATCAAAGCCAGCAAATCCAATGTGTTATTGAAGATTCAAGCCCAGGTGTGGGCGATGAAGCTTTAGGAAGATTGTTTGAACGTTTGTTTCGCTGTGATAAATCACGTAGCCGAGATCTTGGTGGCTCCGGCTTAGGTTTATCTATTTGTCAAAAACTGGTTGAATTGCACGGTGGCAGCATTGCCGTTGCGCATAGCGAATTAGGTGGGTTGAAAGTGAGTGTTATTATACCTTGTGAGTAATAACACAAACCTGCTTTTACATCGCGATAGGGCACAAAAGATCGCCGCGTAAAGCGGCTCCTACCAGAGTTTATATATCGCGTGTAGGTGCGGTTTTACATCGCGATATGACATAAGATATCGCCGCGTAAAGCGGCTCCCATCAGAGGTTATATATTGCATGTAAGAGCGATTTTACATCGCGATATGGTAAAAAATCGCCGCGTAAAGTGGCTCTGGCCAGAGTTATATATTGCATGTAGGAGCGATTTTACATCGCGATATGACACAAAAAAGCTCGCCGCGTAAAGCGGCTCCCACCAGAGGTTATATATTACGTGTAGGAGCGATTTTACATAGCGATATGGTAAAAAATCGCAGCGTAAAGCGGCTCCTACCAGAGTTTATATATCGCGTGTAGGAGCGATTTTGCATCGCGATATGGCATAAAAGCTCGCCGCGTAAAGCGGCTCCCACCAGAGGTTATTTATTGCATGTAGGAGCGATTTCACATCGCGATAGCTAAAACAACCGCAGCTACAAAAAGTTGCGCTCAAATCGCTTAAGCACTATGGGCTTTACCTTTGCAGCGGTGAGTATCAGCATAATAAAAGCGACAATAAACCAGATGGGGTGATTACCATGCTCTGCATACCAGCTCACTCCACTAATGAGTTTTACATCACTTTTCAGTATATTGGCTTCGAATTGTGGAATGGCATGCTGAACTTTGCTAAGTGGATCGTAAACACCAGTGATACCATTATTCGTTACTCGAATTAATGGGCGCTGTAATTCTAAGGCACGCATGCGAGCGATCTGCATATGCTGATGTGGGCCGTGGGAATCACCAAACCAAGCGTCGTTGCTCACAGTAAAAAGAATATCTGACTCAGAGGTAAAGTTACCTCTGACAAGCTCGCTAAACGCGATTTCGTAGCAAATAGCGGGTAACACATGCAAACCGTTCGCAAGTAGGTTCGGTTGTATCGCATCACCTCGAGTAAATGACGACATCGCTAAGTTAAAAAGAGGGGCTATAGGACGCAATAGGTCTTCGAACGGTACAAACTCACCAATAGGCAACAATTGGTGCTTCTGGTAGCGGTTTTTGTGCAGGTAGTGATATTGCCCTTCGCTGTCTTCTTTTTCCTTTTTACCAAGGGTGATCAGCGTGTTGTACGCGGTTCTGGTATCAAACTGATAATCGGGAATACCCGTTATTAGTGCAGTTCCATTAAACGCGGCTGCTTTGTCCAGCCCTTCTAAAAATGGGTAGGCGATATCTTCAAATTCAGGAATAGCCGCTTCCGGCCACACCACTAAATCAACGCCTTGCCAGTTAGGTCTAGTCATATCTCGATATTTAGACATGGTAGGCCAAAATTGCTCAGGCTCCCAGCGCAGACTCTGCTTGATATTACCTTGTACAAGTAAGGTGATGATTTCATCTCCCGAGTATTTTAGTGGGCCTTGAATGATTGGCACACTGTATAGACCGGCAATGCTAGCAAAGCTGACTATGGTGAGATAAATAGCACGTTGTTTAAGTAGATAGTAAAGGCTTGTTGTCGCTAAAATAACTAGCAATGTTAAGCCAAATTCGCCGATCCAAGGGGCCAAACTGCTCAATGGCGAGTCAGTTAACGTATAACCAAAGCTAAGCCAAGGGAAACCTGTGAGCATGTGGCCTCGCAGCCACTCAGTAATGGCAAACCCCGCAACAAGTGCCAGCACCCGTTGCCAAGGTGTGCGAGTAAAGTAGCTAGCAAAAGCAAATGCCAATGTCGGGTAGATGGCAAGATAAGCACATAGTAATGCCATCAACAGCACTGAGACAGGTAAGGGTAAACCACCAAATTCAGCGATAGAGACATGCACCCAGCTTATGCCAAGGGCAAACCAGCCAAAGCCAAATAAGAAGCCATACTTAGCCGCGAGCTTTGGACAGGGTTTATCGGTAAGCCAAGTCGCTATAATCAAGCTGACAAACGCGATAGGCCAAAAACCAAAAGGGGAATAAGCAAAAGTAAGCGCACAGCCAGAAATGAGTGCCAGCCATGCAAACTTATCTTTTGCGAGATTACTCAGGTTAGATACTAGAGTCTTCAACATGTTCAGATTTAGGTACACTTACTTGAATTTGTAAGATCCTCCGGTTATCGGAGTTAGTTACCTTAAACTGAAGGGGATCTATGTCTATAGTTTCACCACGGCTTGGCATATGGCCAAATGCATGAAGAATAATACCGCCAATGGTATCGGCTTCTTGGGTGTCGTAGTTGGTTTTGAAGAATTCGTTGAACTCATCCAAGGGCGTGAGTGCTTGTACGGTATAAACATGTTTAGACAGCTGACGAATATCTTGTTGTTCTTCGTCGTCATCATGTTCATCTTCGATTTCACCAACAATGGTTTCGAGAATATCTTCGATAGTAACCAGTCCAGATACACCGCCGTATTCATCAATCACGATAGCCATATGGTAACGTTTTTGACGGAATTCGTTGAGCAGGGTATCGACACGCTTACTTTCAGGCACGACCACAGCGGGACGAAGATATTCGCGGATACTTGGCAAATCGCTCTCTTCGCGCAAAATCAAAGGTAAGAGATCTTTGGCAAGTAAGATGCCTTCTACGTGGTCTTTGTCTTCACAAATCACAGGAAAACGCGAGTGTGAAGATTCTACCATCATAGGGAGTTGAGCACTGAGCGGCTCATCTACATCAAGTGTAATCATTTGCGAACGTGGGATCATGATGTCACGTACTTTCAGCTCTGAAACGCTGAGTACACCTTCCATCATATCTTTGGTTTCTGGGTCAATCAGCTGGCGCTCTTGCGCATCAGCGATGACTTCAGCCAGTTCTTCTTTATTTTGGGGTTCCCCTTGCAGCATCTGTGTGATGCGTCCCAGCCAGGTCTTGCTAGAAGAACCCTGACTACTTTGCGAGTTATCGTCGCTCATTAGTTGTGTCTGCTCCGTTAATTTAACAATCGTCTCTGTAAGGATCTGCGATATTCAAAGAAGCGAGAATTTGCTTCTCTATTGTTTCCATTTCTACCGCGTCTTGTTCATTTATATGGTCAAATCCAAGTAAATGCAAGCAACCATGGATAACCATATGGGCGAAGTGGTCATGAAAGGTCTTTTCTTGCTCTACGGATTCTTGGTATACCACTTGGGGACAGATAATTAAATCACCAATAAGTGGCAACTCAATCCCCGGTGGCGCATCAAATGGGAAAGACAACACGTTGGTTGGCTTGTCTTTGCCCCTGTACTGGCTATTGAGCTCTTGGCTTTCGTGCTCGTCAGCGATGCGAATCGTTAATTCCGCTTCTTCGCGAAATTGCGTTAATGCATGTTCTGCCCATAATTGAAATTGTGCTTCGGATGGCAAGTTTTCAAACTCACAAGCCAATTGCAAATCTAGCATTAAGTCCATGGTTTATTCCTCAGAAGGTTGCTGTTTCGCTTGATGCTTTTCAGCTTTAGCGAGACGCTCTTGTTCTTCTTTCTTCTCGTATGCTTCGACGATACGAGCAACCACAGGGTGTCTAACTACATCGTGAGATTTAAAGAAGTTAAATGAAATCTCTTCTACATCATTGAGCACTTCTATCGCATGACGAAGTCCAGAGCGCGCACCACGAGGTAAATCGATCTGCGTGATATCACCGGTGATCACCGCTTTTGAATTAAAGCCAATCCGCGTTAGAAACATCTTCATTTGTTCAGTCGTGGTATTTTGGCTCTCGTCCAAGATAATAAACGCGTCATTGAGTGTTCGACCACGCATATACGCCAAAGGTGCAACTTCGATGACATTTTTTTCGATTAAGCGCTCAACTTTTTCAAAACCAAGCATCTCGAATAGGGCATCATAAAGTGGACGAAGGTAAGGGTCGATTTTTTGTGTTAAATCACCCGGTAAGAAGCCCAGCTTTTCACCAGCTTCAACCGCTGGACGAGTGAGGAGGATGCGACGTATCTCTTGACGTTCTAGCGCATCAACCGCTGCTGCAACAGCAAGGTAGGTTTTACCAGTACCCGCAGGACCAACACCAAAGGTAATATCGTGAGTTAAGATATTAGCGACATATTGGCTCTGATTTGGGTTACGAGGCTTAACCACACCGCGACGAGTCTTAATATAGACTTCTTTGTCCCACACGGTTGGGGCGTCTTGTTCAAGTACGTTCGCTTCTGTGATGGCCAGATGAACCTGATCCGGTTCGATTTCTGTCATTTTTCCTTTCACAGGCTGAGTATCAACATATAGAGATTTCAGAATATCCACAGCTGCTTTTGCCGTTACCGCTTGTCCGGTCACTTTAAACCAATTGTCACGGTGCGCGATTTCAACTCCAAGGCGACGTTCTATTTGTTTTAGATTTTCGTCGAACGGACCACAAAGTGAAGAAAGGCGGTGGTTATCTGCGGGTTCTAAGTAAATTTCTATATTCTTTATCTGATTACTCAAAATGTCTTCCTATAAAAATGACGCTAGCCGAAGCTAGCGCACAATTTAAAAATGCTAGGGGGTAAAAGTACCAACACCTAATTCATTAATTTCAGGTTCTTGTGGTGCTTTATTTAAGATATCCGACGGTTTTACGTCACGACGTAAATCCATTTCTGCTTCAGTACGGATAAGTTCACCACGTAAAGAGTTTGGTAACGCCTCAGTAATACGCACATCGACGAATTGGCCGATCACTGAGTGTGGACCTTCGAAGTTTACAACGCGGTTATTTTCGGTTCTACCACGCAGTTCCATTGGGTTTTTCTTCGATGGGCCCTCAACCAAAATACGCTGCTCGGTATCGTGCATCTTGCGGCTGATATCCTGCGCCATTTGGTTGATACGGTTCTGTAGCAGATACAGGCGTTCTTTCTTTTCTGATTCTGCAACATCATCAGGTAAGTCGGCTGCTGGTGTGCCAGGCCGCGCTGAGTAGATGAAACTAAAACTCATATCAAAACCGATATCATTAATCAGGTTCATCGTTGCTTCAAAGTCTGCGTTCGATTCGCCTGGGAAACCAATGATGAAATCTGAAGACATGCTTAGGTTCGGACGGATCTTCCGTAGCTTGCGGATCGTTGACTTGTACTCAAGCGCAGTATGACCGCGTTTCATCAGGTTTAGAATACGGTCTGAACCACTTTGTACCGGTAGGTGTAAATGGTCAACAAGCTCTGGCACATCCGCATAGGCTTCAATGATATCTGGTGTAAATTCAACTGGGTGAGATGTTGTATAACGAATACGGTCAATACCGTCAATTGCTGCAACGTAGCGAATTAAGTCAGAGAAGTAACAAATTTCACCATCGTGCATTTCACCACGGTAAGCATTTACGTTCTGACCGAGTAAGTTCACTTCACGTACACCTTGCTCCGCAAGCTGAGCAACTTCAAGGATCACATCATCTAAAGGACGGCTTACTTCTTCGCCACGCGTGTACGGTACTACACAGAACGTACAGTACTTAGAGCAACCTTCCATAATTGAAACAAATGCACTCGGGCCTTCAGCCTTTGGTTCAGGGAGACGGTCAAATTTTTCAATTTCAGGGAATGAAATATCAACGACAGCACCTTCTTTGCTTTGCACCTGCTTGATCATCTCTGGTAGACGGTGCAATGTTTGTGGGCCAAACACGATATCAACAAATGGAGCGCGCTGACGAATGGTGTCGCCTTCTTGTGATGCTACGCAGCCACCAACACCGATAACAAGATCAGGGTTTGTGTCTTTTAGTAGTTTCCAACGACCAAGTTGGTGGAATACTTTTTCCTGTGCCTTCTCACGAATCGAGCAAGTATTGAGTAGGATCACATCAGCTTGCTCAGCTTCTTCTGTAAGCTGATAGCCATTTGTTGAATCCAAAAGATCCGCCATTTTCTGGGAGTCATACTCGTTCATCTGACAACCCCAGGTTTTAATATGCAGTTTTTTACTCATTTAAATATTGCCTCGTTTACAACTCGGTGTTTAGCACTACGCGTTTCTCGTGCAGGCGATGCTGAATTGATATCATTATGCCTAAAGGACGCGTATTTTATATGACCTATCTTGTCTAGCCAAGTATAGATTTTAACTTTCAAAATGTGGATCAATACAGGGTGTTTTAAGCAAACATCTGTTTTTATATGCGTTACAATGCGCAAAGACTCAATTAAGTGGAATAAGGCATGAAAAACAAGGCTCTGATAGTCGGTGGTGGCATGGTTGGTGCGGCGTGTGCTGTTAAGCTAGCGAAGCAAGGTGTTGACGTAACCATTATTGAACATTCTCCCATCTCACCTGGTGAAATACTCGCAAGTGATAAGGTAGATATTCGCGTTTCTGCTATCAATCGCTTTTCCGAGCAGTTACTAGATGAGCTTGGTGCTATGCCTGTGTTAAGAAGCACCAGAGCCGCGGTTTACAAGCAGCTAGAAGCCTATGAGGATAAGCCAGGACAATTGATATTCGATTGTGAAGCGCTAAACGCCTCGCACTTAGGCCACTTAATTGAGAATAACCTCATCCAAGCTGCATTGTGGCAACAGTTTGAGGAATTTGATATCAAAGTGGTTTCACCAGAGGGGATCCCAAAGCGCATTGTTCATAATGAGGATTCCGTGACGATTGAGTATCAAGCAGCATCCTTTACCGCTGATTTGTTAATTGCTGCTGATGGTGGCCGTTCTATCGTCAGACAAATGAGTGGTATAGGCGTGACGGGGTGGCAATATGAGCAACATTGTATGGGGCTGCTGATTAAACTCGACGCGCCGCAACAAGAAAAAACATGGCAGCAATTTAAGCCATCAGGTCCCATTGCCTTTTTACCTATGCAGTATCCGTATGCCAATCTGATTTGGTATGACAACGGCAATAAACTCAATTTACTTAAGCAACTAGATAAGCAGGCGCTAAAACAAGAAGTAAAGGCTGCATTTTTTGAGCTACCCGGTGATTTTGAGATTGAAGAAGTGGCGGTTTTTCCTTTAGCAAGGCAACATGCTAACCAATACGTGAGCGAACGAGTGGTATTAGTAGGAGATGCAGCTCATACCATTAATCCGTTAGCAGGGCAGGGAGTAAATCTTGGCTTTAAAGACGTAGCGGCACTTGCTGAAGCGATTGAGTCAAAAGAAGATATTGGTGACGGCAGTGCACTACATCATTACGAGTCAAAGCGTAGAAAAGACAACCTCTTGATGATGAGTATGATGGATGCGTGTTATTTTGGCTTTTCGAATCAAGTAACACCGTTAAAGCATTTGAGAAATCTGGCGCTGAATGTGGCGAATAAAGCCGGACCGTTAAAAAAAGAAGTGCTTAAGCACGCCATGGGAGGGGTTGGTTTTTAATCTTTGTTCTCTACACTGAGCGTGTTACACCAATTTACTTAATTAAGTGATCTTTTTGAAGGGGCAAGTATTAAGATAAATTGGTATTACTGCACGCTTCATTATTTAGTGCCGAAATCATCTCATCAGTGTTAGCTTATCGACGACATACATCAAGGTATTAATATCAAATTTGCCATCTAGCCTTAATAACCAATCACTGTTGGGCTGCAAAATGTAAGCAGTTTGAACTCCTGAAGGTCTGATAGAAGAAAAAATATGTTTTGCTCCGTGAGTAGCGGTAAACACATTTGCTTCGTCTATAACGCCAAGCTCAGCACTGACTTTCTGCATGTCTTCACTCTGTATATCAAAGGTGCCATTGAAAGCTCGTGTCATAAACTCAAGAGGTGTTAAATCGTACTTGTTAGGTAGACCAGCAAGTGCAGTCGCGCCAGTTATCCAGCTTAACGTTAGTTCAGAAGAGTTGTCGCTAATTACAACTGAGTAGGTATCGCTAATGAAAGTTTGAAATGAAACTTTATTTGCCTGCTCCGAGGGCTGACAGTAGCTAAAATGCTTGAGTGCTATTTCTATGTGTGATGGAGAGCAAATCGAGCTAGCCTTTGCTTCTACAAAGCTAGGTATACTGAAAATGATTAATGAGAATAAAAGAAATAAAGACTTTAGCACTTTCTTTCCTAACATGGAGAAAGTTTAAAAGTAACATTAGAAAAATGAGCTAGGAATGAATAAAGAGGAAAGAAATTGTTACTAAATGGTGCGGAAAGAGAGACTTGAACTCTCACATCCGAAGATACTGGAACCTAAATCCAGCGCGTCTACCAATTCCGCCACTTCCGCACAGTAGATATATTATTTGTACCTAACATCTCAAAAAGAGATGGCTGGAGTACCAGGATTTGAACCTGGGAATGGCGGGATCAAAACCCGCTGCCTTACCGCTTGGCGATACTCCAGCAATAGAGGTAAGTTCAAATCTTATTTAGCCCAGATTTGAGTTAGGCTACCTTACCGCTTCCACTTCGTGTCGAGGCAATACCCAGCAATAGAGGTAAGTTCAAATCTTATTTAGCCCAGATTTGAGTTAGGCTACCTTACCGCTTCCACTTTGTGTCGAGACGATACCCAGCAATAGAGGTAAGTTCAAGAGTTTGAGTTCTACTTGAAAGAACATGGTGCGGAAAGAGAGACTTGAACTCTCACATCCGAAGATACTGGAACCTAAATCCAGCGCGTCTACCAATTCCGCCACTTCCGCATTATATTGTCTGGAGTATTTGGAACCTAAACCCAGCGCCTATTTCAAGACATCTGCTCATTCCTCAACTTCAGAAAGTTGGCTGGAGTACCAGGATTTGAACCTGGGAATGGCGGGATCAAAACCCGCTGCCTTACCGCTTGGCGATACTCCAACGAAAATTTGATTGTTTTAGTTCCAATCGAGAACATGGTGCGGAAAGAGAGACTTGAACTCTCACATCCGAAGATACTGGAACCTAAATCCAGCGCGTCTACCAATTCCGCCACTTCCGCATTTGTAAATGGTGGCTATGCCCTGATTTGAACAGGGGACCCCATCATTATGAGTGATGTGCTCTAACCAGCTGAGCTACATAGCCATTGGCTGGAGTACCAGGATTTGAACCTGGGAATGGCGGGATCAAAACCCGCTGCCTTACCGCTTGGCGATACTCCAACGAAAATTTGATTGTTTTAGTTCCAATCGAGAACATGGTGCGGAAAGAGAGACTTGAACTCTCACATCCGAAGATACTGGAACCTAAATCCAGCGCGTCTACCAATTCCGCCACTTCCGCACATCTTTTTGCATTAGTTATTGGAACCTAAATCCAGCGTCTATATTAAGACAACTGCCAATTCCATTACTTCCGCATATTTTTTGCAACAAAAAATCGATGAGTTTTGGTAGTAGTTAAAGCATGGTGGCTATGCCCTGATTTGAACAGGGGACCCCATCATTATGAGTGATGTGCTCTAACCAGCTGAGCTACATAGCCATCTCTTTAACTTCTCATCATCGCTGATGCGGGGCGTATTATGCGTATATGCCCCCAAGCCGTCAACACCTTTTTTGCAAAAAATCTGCTAACACAGTTTGTTTGCAGATAAATTAAGCGAAACGGCTTGTTTTTATATCAAATCAAGCGGGGCAATTGCAAATTTTTAACAAAACCTGTGAATTTTTATTCCTTTGAAGTCTATAACTTACTCTGAAGAACAAGGTACTTATTTGATTAAAAAGCAGAGTTGATAAAACTAAAAAGGAGCCGAAGCTCCTTTTATTGAAATAGCGTGTAGTAACTATGGTTACACGTTAAATAAGAAGTTCATCACATCGCCATCTTTCACGATGTATTCTTTACCTTCTTGACGCATTTTACCTGCGTCTTTCGCACCAGATTCACCACGGAACTCGATATAATCATCAAAGCCGATAGTCTGTGCACGAATAAAACCACGTTCAAAGTCTGTGTGGATTTTACCAGCAGCTTGAGGTGCTGTCGCGCCAACAGGGATAGTCCATGCACGCACTTCTTTTACGCCAGCTGTAAAGTAAGTTTGCAGTTTTAACAACTCATAACCACCACGGATCACGCGGTTTAGGCCTGGCTCTTCTAAGCCTAAGTCATCCATAAACTCTTTCTTATCTTCTTCTTCAAGTTCAGAAAGTTCAGCCTCAATTGCTGCACATACAGGGATCACAACCGCGTCTTCTGCTGCTGCAATTTCACGTACTTTGTCTAGGAATGGGTTGTTTTCAAAGCCATCTTCGTTAACATTGGCGATGTACATAGTTGGCTTGATCGTTAAAAAGTTTAGGTAGCTTATTGCTGCCGCTTCTTCTTTATTTAGCTCAAGTGAGCGAAGCGTTAAGCCTTCGTCCAAGTGCGCTTTTACTTTTTCAAGTACAACTAGTTCAAATTTCGCGTCTTTATCGCCGCCTTTCGCTTTCTTCGCGTTACGTAACACTGCGCGATCAGCAGTATCCATGTCTGCAAGTACCAGCTCAGTGTTGATAACATCAATGTCTTCAGCAGGATCGATTTGGCCAGCAACGTGAACGATATTTTCATTTTCAAAACAGCGAACTACGTGACCGATAGCATCCGTTTCACGGATGTTTGCCAAAAATTGGTTACCTAAACCTTCGCCTTTTGATGCGCCTTTTACCAAACCGGCGATATCCACAAACTCCATTGAAGTTGGGATAGTACGCTGAGGATTTACAATTTCAGCTAGCTGGTCAAGACGAGCATCTGGTACAGGTACTACACCGGTATTCGGTTCGATAGTACAGAAAGGAAAGTTTGCGGCCTCAATGCCCGCTTTAGTCAACGCATTAAATAAAGTAGATTTACCTACGTTAGGTAAACCAACAATGCCACATTTAAAACCCATAGTGTTTATTCCTAAATTTCTACCGTATTATCTCAAGCACGCATCATGGCGAACGAGAAGCTTAGGTATTACTCAATCAATCGCAGCAGTGAACTGTTACGGTTTAAATGAATGTAGTCGATTTTGCGCTTTTAACACACCGTCTTTTGCGAGTATTTCCATACATCGGACTGCTTCATCCACAGCAGCATCAATTTTCTCTTGATCAGCTTGTGGTGCTTTGCCTAAAACCCACCCTGTGACTTTGTCTCTGTGTCCTGGGTGACCAATACCAACACGCAATCGCATAAATTCTTTGTTATTTGCCATTTTAGCGATTATGTCTTTTAAGCCATTGTGACCGCCGTGACCACCACCTTTTTTGAGTTTGGCGATACCGGGTTCTAAATCCATTTCATCGTGAGCAACAAGAATACTCTCAACGGGGATCTTATAAAAATTGGCAAGACTCGCGACCGCTTTACCACTTAAGTTCATATAAGTCGTAGGGATCAGCAATTTAAACTCTTGATTATTGATGAGCACTTTGCCAGTGAGGCCGTGATGTTTAGCGTCTGGTTTTAGGAGGCAGTTGTATCTTCTGGCTAGTTCTTCGATAAACCAAGCGCCAGCGTTATGACGGGTGTTTGCGTATTCGGGGCCTGGATTAGCCAGGCCCACAAGCATTTGAATATTATTCAAGGTGTTAACACCTGAACAATTACTCAGCTGCGTCTTCAGCAGACTCTTCAGCAGGAGCTGCTTTAGGAGCGTTTACTGAAACAACCGCTTGGTCGTGATCTGCACCTTTAGCAAGTTCAACTGAAACAACGCCAGCTGGAAGCTTGATATCAGATAGGTGTAGAGTTGCGCCAACAGCTAGAGTCGCTACGTCAACTTCGATGAACTCAGGAAGTCTTGCTGGAAGACAAGTGATTTCAATTTCAGTTAGTTGGTGAACGATAGTGTTGCCACCTTTAGTTGCTTTCTCTTCGTTGATGAAGTGAACAGGAACTTTAGTGTGAAGCTTTTGAGAAGCATCAACGCGTTGGAAGTCTAAGTGAGTGATCTTAGGCTTGTACGGGTGACGTTGCATATCTTTAAGAATTGCTTCAACAGACTCACCGCCAATGTTTAGCGTTAGGATGTGAGTGTAGAAACCTTCGTCTTCTTGCGCTTTCAATACTTTGTTGTGATCAAGAGTTAGTGAAACTGCATCTTTACCAGCACCGTATAGGATTGCAGGAACTTTGTCAGCGCGACGTAGGCGGCGGCTCGCACCAGTACCTAGGTCAGAACGTACTTCAGCGTCTAATTTGTATACAGACATGGATGTCTCCAAAATAATTTAAGTTAATGTGTCAGAGAGCTCGCGACCAAGCTCCCTGCCTAAAAAAGGCGCGCCAATATACCACTAACGCACTTGCAATGAAACCTATAAAACAAAAAAAGCACCAGAGGTGCTTTTTGGCTAATCAGTTTTGGTGCCGATTAGTGTTGAAACATCGCAGAGATTGACTCTTCGTTGCTGATACGGCGGATAGTTTCGGCCATCATATCTGCAAGTGTTAGTACTTTGATGTTATCAAGCGCTTTCAATTCATCAGAAAGTGGAATTGAGTCAGTCACGATAACTTCATCGATAACTGAGTTGCGTAGGTTTTCCGCAGCATTGCCCGAAAGTACTGGGTGGGTTGCATAAGCGAATACGCGTTTTGCACCGTGCTCTTTAAGTGCTGCTGCTGCTTTACATAAAGTACCGCCTGTATCTATCATGTCATCGACAATGATACAGTCACGACCAGCAACATCACCAATGATGTGCATAACTTGAGAAACGTTAGCCTGTGGACGACGCTTATCAATGATCGCTAGGTCTTTATCATCTAACAGTTTTGCAATCGCACGAGCACGAACCACACCACCGATATCAGGTGAAACTACTACTACATCTTCGAACTTACGCTCTTTCATGTCTTCGATTAGCACTGGGCTACCGAATACATTGTCAACAGGTACGTCGAAGAAGCCTTGGATTTGTTCTGCGTGTAGGTCGACGGTAAGGACACGGTCAACACCTACGCTTGAAAGGAAGTCTGCAACAACTTTAGCAGTAATTGGAACACGAGCAGAGCGCACACGGCGGTCTTGACGTGCGTAACCGAAATAAGGAATAACGGCTGTGATACGACCAGCAGATGCACGACGTAGCGCATCAACCATGACGATTAACTCCATTAAATTATCATTTGTAGGAGCACATGTTGATTGGATGATGAATACATCTGAACCACGAACGTTTTCGTTGATTTGAACGCTAATTTCACCGTCGCTAAAACGGCCAACAACGGCATCACCTAACTCAATAAACAAACGTTTTGCAACTTTTTGAGCTAGCTCAGGTGTTGCGTTACCAGCGAAGAGCTTCATGTCGGGCACGGTAGGGTTCCTCAGGCACTGAATTTTTTGGACTAACATGCAATGACCATGAAATAAAAAAAGTCAAAACAAGCTAACTTAAACAATTTACTTCTAGTTTTGCCAAGCGCGCAATTGTCGATGACAAATTGACTCACTTGTATTTTGGGCAATAAAGCCCTGCCAAGATGAAGGTAGAGTTTCGAGCACACGCAGCGCTGCCTCACGATTTTCAAACTCCGCGAAACAACAAGCTCCAGTACCAGTCATTTTGGTTGGTGCATATTTTAGCAACCACGCGAGGGTCTTTTCAACCTCGGGGTAAAGCTTTTTGACAAGAGTTTGACAGTCGTTGCCCGTATCCGAGAGTTTCCAACCGTTTTTTAGCTTAGGCGTATTGCGTGGTAAATCTGGGTGAGTAAAGACTAACGCGGTGCTGACATGAACGGGGGGGGCAACCACCAAATACCATTTTTGCGCGATGTCAATTGGCTCAAGTTGCTCGCCAACGCCGTGGGCTACAGCTGTTTTACCTTCAACAAAAACAGGCACATCGGCGCCTAGCTGCAGACCGAGTTTTGCAAGTTCTGGGATAGTAAGCTGACATTGCCACAGCGTATTGAGTGCCAATAAAGTCGTGGCAGCATCGGATGAACCACCACCAACACCTCCACCCATGGGAAGCTGTTTATTTAAGTGAATGTCGACACCATCCGCAATTTTTTTATAGGGCTCAAGAATTTTGGCGGCTTTATAAATGAGGTTATCTTCGAGTGGAATACCTGCGGTGTCACCACAAATGACGATTTCTTGCTGGTTACTGGTTAGCGTAAATGCTAATTCATCACCAAAATCTAAGAAAGTAAATAAAGTTTCTAATTCATGGTAGCCGTCTTCTCGACGGCCATTGATATGCAAAAAAAGATTTAATTTTGCCGGTGCGCTTAGCGTCAATGTCTTCATTTAAACTGCCATGAAGTGATTAATACTTTGACCTCAATATTGGTCGATGAGAGTTTCATGCGGCTAGGCAGCCACATTCCGTCTTGCATTTTATATTGTTGATAGGTGATTTGCCACACTCGGCCAGATGGGCTTTGCCACTGTGCATTGCTTATTCTGCCAAGGTCATCAAGTTCGCTGGCTGGTGCTTCAACTAAGCCCGTTAGCCATTGAGGGGCTTGATTGACCGGAAGAGAGAGACCACTTAAACGCTTAACCAGATCGCTACTGTCCATGCCTTTATGGACATTGTCTTCAAAGGTCAGCTCCGAATGTGTGTCTAATTCTTCTAGTTCGAATATGCGGGTGCCAACAAAGCTGGTTAAAATCAGATTTTGTTTATCTTCTTTTAAATACCAATTAAAGTTAGCTGATTGACGATTGTCTGGGGCAATAAATGCAAGTTTACCTCTCGCTTGCCAATTTTTTTGTTGTTTTAGCCTAGATTGCCAGTCTTGTGCTACGTTTTGCTGAGGTAATTGTTGCGCACAACCCGTTAAAATTAATAAAAATATGAGTAAAATCAAATGAAGTTGTCTCAAAGGCCTTTCCTTACTTTCCATATTCGATTGATTTTTGGTAAAATTGCCGGCTTTAAAGCAGGGCTCGAGCAATACTGGCATCTATGACCATCATCGCACTTGGTATCAATCACAAAACCGCGTCTGTAGAATTACGTGAAAAAGTGGCGTTTTCTCCAGAACAGCTTACAGAAGCATTGCACCAACTCCAACATTCTTCGCAGTTTAAAGAATCTGTGATTGTGTCGACCTGCAATCGAACCGAGATCTATTGTAGCCTTGAGTCTGCTGATCCCCAAGCACTACTCGGTTGGTTGTCAGATTTTCATAACATAGAGCAACGAGACTTAACAGAAAATGTCTATGTGCATATGAATCAGGATGCGGTGAACCATTTAATGCGAGTTGCCTGCGGTCTTGATTCATTGGTGTTAGGTGAGCCACAAATTCTTGGCCAAATTAAACAAGCTTTTAGTACGGCCAAACAACACCATGCAATTCAGCCAACATTTGAGCGTTTATTCCAAAAGACTTTTTCGGTGGCGAAGCAAGTGCGCACCGAAACCGATATTGGTGCAAGTGCTGTCTCAGTGGCGTATGCCGCTGTTAATTTAGCAAAGCATATTTATGGTCAATTGGATAAAACTCAGGTCTTGTTAATTGGTGCCGGTGAAACAATAGAGTTAGTTGCTAAACACTTATCGCAGCATAATCCAAAGTCAATCACAGTCGCGAACCGCACAATTGAGCGCGCACAAAACCTAGCAAAAGAAGTTGGCGGTAGTGTTATTTCACTGGCACAGTTACCAGATGCGCTACCAAGTGCAGACATTGTTATTAGTTCAACTGCGAGCACCTTACCAATTATCGGTAAAGGAGTGGTCGAGCAAGCGCTTAAAAAACGTCGCCATAAACCAATGTTATTTATTGATATCGCGGTGCCTCGCGATATCGAAAGCCAAGTGTCAGAGTTGGATGCTGCATATCTTTATTCAGTTGATGACCTGCAGGCGATAGTCAATGAAAACTTGGCCAGTCGTGAACAAGCGGCCATTGAAGCGCAGCAGATCATCGATGTACGCACGCAAGAGTTTTCCGAGTGGCAACGTTCGCTGCATTCAGTGGATGTGATTAGGCAGTATCGCCAAAGCGCGCAAGAAATTAAAAATGAGCTCGTGGACAAAGCAATAAATCAGCTACAATCGGGCAAAGAAGCAGATAAAATTATTATTGAATTAGCAAATAAGCTGAGTAATCGACTAACACACGCACCAACACGCGCCATTCAAGAGGCTGCGAAAGAAGGCGATATAGATAAGTTAGCGCAACTCAAGCAAACATTAGGTATTGAGCAGGAATAACGTGTAAATGAAAGAGTCTGTATATCGTAAGTTAGAAACCTTAGTAGAGCGCTATGAAGAAGTTCAAGCGATGCTAAGCTCGCCTGAGGTGATTAGCGATCAGAACCGCTTTCGCGCCTTGTCAAAAGAGTTTTCAGAATTGGAAGACGTAGTTAAAGCGTTTACAGCCTACCAGCAGGCTCAGGAAGACGTCGCAACTGCTGAAGAAATGCTAAAAGACTCAGATCCAGACATGCGTGAAATGGCACAGGAAGAGTATAAAGAAGCAAAAGCTGCCATTGCTGCGCTTGAAGATGACCTTCAAGTATTGATGTTACCAAAAGACCCAAAAGACAATAACAACGTATTCTTGGAAGTGCGTGCGGGAACTGGTGGTGATGAAGCCGCGATTTTCGCTGGCGATTTATTCCGTATGTATAGCCGCTATGCAGAAACGCAAAAGTGGCGCGTTGAAATCGTGAGCGCTAACGAAGGCGAGCACGGTGGCTATAAAGAAGTTATCGCTAATATTAGTGGCGACGGTGTTTATGGCAAACTTAAGTTTGAATCTGGCGCTCACCGTGTACAACGTGTGCCTGAAACCGAATCTCAAGGCCGTGTTCACACCTCTGCATGTACGGTTGCCGTGATGGCAGAGATCCCAGAGGCAGAAGCAATCGAAATTAATCCATCTGACCTAAAAGTGGATACTTTCCGTGCTTCGGGTGCCGGTGGTCAGCACGTAAACAAAACCGATTCTGCTATTCGTATCACTCACTTGCCGACAGGCGTTGTGGTTGAATGTCAGGACGAACGTTCACAACATAAAAATAGAGCGAAAGCGCTGTCTGTACTAAGTGCGCGTTTACAGCAAGCAGAAGATGAAAAACGTGCAGCGGCAGAAGCTTCTGAACGTCGTAATCTAGTAGGTAGCGGTGACCGCTCTGAGCGTATTCGTACTTACAACTTCCCGCAGGGCCGTATTACCGATCACCGTATCAACTTGACGCTATATCGCCTTAATGAAGTGATCTCCGGTGAGTTGGGCGCTGTTATCGATCCGCTGGTTATTGAATATCAGGCTGATCTACTAGCAGCAATGAGCGAAAGCGATTAATGCCAACACTTAACATTGCCCAAGCCGTTGCTTGGGCAACCTCTGAACTGTTACCACACTCCGAGTCAGCAAAGCTCGATAGCGAAGTGTTGCTACTCCATGTTATCGATAAAAACCGCACTTATCTCTTTACTTGGCCCGAAGCTGAGCTTTCTACACTAGAGCAGCAGCGATTCGAAGAATGTATCGCACGCCGTGTTACGGGAGAGCCCGTGGCACACATCACAGGTCAAAGGGAATTCTGGAGCCTGCCTTTAAAAGTCAACAACAGCACACTTATTCCAAGACCTGATACTGAAACACTGGTTGAGCATGTTTTAACACTCAATATGCCAAATGACGCTCAAGTGCTAGACTTAGGCACAGGCACTGGCGCGATTGCACTGGCGTTGGCGAGTGAATATCCAGCTTGGCAAATCACCGCAGTAGATGCTTCAGCAGATGCCGTGGCGCTTGCAAAGTCTAATCAATCTCAGTTGGGCTTTAGAAACGTGTCGATTTTGCAAAGTGATTGGTTTAGTGCAGTTGCAGATCAACAGTTTGATTTGATTGTGAGTAATCCACCTTATATTGATGAAGCCGATCACCACTTATCACAAGGGGATGTGAGATTTGAGCCGCTCAGCGCGCTGGTCGCGGATGACCATGGCTATGCGGATATTTTTCATATCATCAGGACGGCTAAGCTACATCTGAACTCGGGGGGATATTTGCTACTTGAACATGGTTTTGAGCAAGCAGATAAGATCCAACAGTTTTTTGCAGAAATGGCGTATATTAATATACTTACAATAAAAGATATGGCAGGGTGTGATAGAGTGACGTTGGCAATGTTGCCGTAAAGTCATGAACTCACACGAAAGTTAGGCGCTTCAATAGGATCCGCAATATGGATGATTTTTTGTTTTCAGACGAACCCGCTGACGTAATTGAACCTGAAAAAGTAGGCACTTGGAAGGTTATTATTGTCGATGATGAGCCCGAAGTGCATGCAGTGACAAAGTTAGCACTGAGTGACTTTGAGTTTCAAAAAAAGCGTCTGGAATTTATTAGCGCTTATTCGGGTGAAGAAGCAAAGAAAATCGTCGATGCCAATCCCGATGCTGCGGTGGTGTTACTGGATGTTGTCATGGAAACCGACGATGCTGGTTTGCAGGTCGCAAAATACATTCGTGAAACCGCCAAAAACAATCATATCCGTATCATTTTAAGAACTGGTCAGCCGGGTCAAGCGCCTGAGCGCCAAGTTATCGTGAACTACGATATCAACGACTATAAGTCAAAAACAGAACTCACCGCGCAAAAGCTCTTTACTGTGGTCATGTCGAGTTTACGTTCATATCGTGACATCCTCGCCATCGATCAATCAAGACAAGGGCTTGAGAAAATCATTAAAGCCTCTCGCGATATTTTTGCTACTCACTCAATTGAGAGTTTTATTGAGGGCGTGTTACAGCAACTTACTTCGCTGATAGGTACGGTCGACCAAGCCATGTATGCAACGTCACTTGCGGCGGGTAAAGAGCCAGGTCAAACGAACGATCAACTGGTTGTATTTGCAGGGCGTGGAGAATTTGAAAGTAGTGAAGGTAAGCCGATTTCTGAAGTGCTTAGCAGCGACCAAATGGATGCTTGCTTAAAAGCACTACAAGATAAAGACATTGTATATAAAGATAATTATCTATTCGCCTATTGCTCCAGTGACTATAACCACGCCTCAATGCTATTTGTGTCTGGTATTCCTGAGTTCTTAACCGAAACTCAGCGTCATTTAATTGATATTTTTGCTCAGAATATGCAATTGGCGTACGAAAATGTACAGCTACAAGCCGAGATTGAAGATACCCAGCAAGAACTGGTGATCCGTTTAAGTGAAGCGCTTGAGCTTCATTCCACCAATACCGGCAATCATGTTAAGCGCGTTGCATATCTTTGTCATACGCTTGCCAAAGAAATGGGTCTTTCTGATAAAGAAGCTGAGCTGGTGAAAATGGCGTCACCATTGCACGATGTGGGTAAAGTTGGAATTCCTGACGCGATTTTAAATAAGCCTAGCAAGCTGGATGACGAAGAGTGGAAAGTCATGCAAACCCATACAGACAAAGGCTTTGACTTGTTAAAAGATTCTCGCCGTGAGATTGTCAGTGCGGGCGCACTAATCGCTCGAGACCACCATGAAAAATGGGATGGTAGCGGTTATCCGAAAGGTAAAAAAGGTGATGAAATACACCTTTATGGTCGCATCGTAGCACTAGCTGATGTGTATGATGCCTTACGCCATAAACGTTGCTACAAAGAGGCATGGAGCCAAGAAGAAGCGCAAAAAGAGATCACTGCGCAAAAGGGAAAACACTTTGACCCCAAACTCGTAGATGTATTCAACCGTTGTATTAATGAGTTAGAATTGATCCTACAACGTTTCCCTGATTAGAGAATAATATGGATTACATGGCGTTAAAACATACGCACTTACTATTTGTGGTATTGAGCATAGTGCTATTTTACACTCGCGCGTTTTCGCGTTTGGGCTCTGGTAAATTAGCAACAAACAAAGGCGTGTTTATTACCAGCCACAGTGTAGACACTTTGTTGTTAGTTACAGCAGTTATTTTGGCGGTAACGGCAGGGCTCAATCCTGCACAACAACCTTGGCTACTACAAAAAATCGTATTGGTGTTTGGTTATATCGCATTGGGCTTTGTAATTGCAAAAGCAAGTGTTAAAAAGACCAAATATTTGGCGCTAGGCGCTGCAACATTGGTACTAATGGCCATCGCGCATCTCGCCGTAAGCAAGCAAGGCTTCTTTGCTTAAGCATTTCAATTGGCGCTTGGCTTATCACCGAGCGCTTCTATATCTCCATAATAAGTAAACATTTTTACTATTTCAGCGAACGATAGATTGGTATTACTAAATTTCCCCCCTTGGGAATATGACAAAAAGTGGTAAACTAGTCGTTCTAAATGAAAGCAATTCAAGAGAAACCGAATTCTATGAAGAATGATATCTGGTTAGATGAGAATGACTTATCTCTCGATGACAATTCAGATGCATTTTCCTATCCGCCATTGATCCGTTGTATCAAGGCTGAGCAAAGTTGGGATGCACAAGCTGACACCAATGAAACTTTGTGTCAGTTAGCAGAGCTTGAATTTGCCGTGGATGAAATTCGCCATAAGCATGCAAACAATCATAAATGTTTGGATGAAATCTTAGACGCTTTTTATACCTTGTGGCTATTCAGTGGCAGCAGTCAAAAGGTGCCTGAATATAAGCTCAATAGCGTTTGTTACGCACTTTCTATGCGCAGTGGCACCAATACTGCACTGGGTCTTGTCTTAGTGCATCTGCTTGAACGAGCGAAATTAGAGGCAAGCCTTGCTCTAAGCCAAGGGGAGATTGTCGTGCACGTCGCTTTTAGCGAAGAAGAAGGTTATGTCATTGAGCCAAGTTCAGGCCACCAGAGCTGGTACATAATTCCAGAAAACGAAAACAATCAAGACAAAGAGCAAGAAAAAGACCAAGAGCCGATGGAGCTTATTTTTAACGAAGAGTCGTTAAAGCTTTATTTGTCTCAGCAAAAATGGGCGTTTATTGCCGCAGAAAAGTTTGGTCACGCGCTAAGTTGCGTTGAGCAATTGATGGATATCTTAGGCGATGATCCTTATGAACGTCGTGATAGAGGCTATCTACTCAACCAATTGAATTGTCCGAAGATGGCAAAAGACGACCTACAATTTTTTGTTGATGAATGTCCGGACGACCCAACCATTGAAGTGATCCAGCATCAGATCAAAGAGTTGGCCGATCATAATAATATTTTGCATTAAAAATAGTTATATAAAAAATAATAACAGCGAGGATTTATGGAGCAAAGCGCTGCGCTCGTTACCAATAACGCGGTAATTATGGGCCTATTGGCCGTTATTCTGGGATTTGTTTTTTACACATCGAGTCAAAAAAGCGGAGTTTGGGCAAAGTTTTACAAGTACGTGCCGGCGCTGTTGATGTGTTATTTCTTACCATCTCTGTTAAATACCTTTGGTATCGTTGATGGCAACAATAACGATGTTTACACGGTAGCAAAGTATTATCTGTTACCCGCTTGTTTGGTGTTATTGACACTGAGTATTGACCTAAAATCGATAGCGGCTTTGGGTAAAAAGGCAATTATCATGTTCCTAACGGGAACGGTGGGTGTGGTGATTGGTGGCCCAATTGCGCTTTTACTTACTGCTACCTTTATGCCTGAGCTACTTGGTGTGACTGGCCCAGAAGCTGTATGGCGTGGTATGGCCGCACTGGCAGGAAGCTGGATTGGTGGCGGTGCCAATATGGTGGCGATGAAAGAGATTTACGGCGCAGGCGGAGAAATCTTCACCATCATGGTAACGGTTGATATTGTTGTCGCAAACTTGTGGATGGCGTGCTTGCTCTATATGGCGGCGCGTAATAAAGAAATTGATGCGCGAACCGGGGCGGATACTTCTTCAATCAACCGCCTAATTGACAAAGTACAAGCATTTGAAGCCGAGCACGCAAGAAAACCCGAGCTCAAAGATTTGATGATCCTAGTTGGTTTTGCTTTTGGTGCAACGGGGCTTGCGCATTTTGCTGCGGACTTACTGGTGCCATTTTTTAGTAGTAACTACCCAGAGCTGAAGAAGTTCTCTCTTCACAGCAAACTGTTTTGGATCATTGTCCTCGTTACAACCATAGGTCTAGCACTTTCGTTTACCAAAGCACGTCAATATGAAGCGGTTGGCGCGTCAAAAATTGGCTCGAGCTTTTTATATATTTTAGTAGCAACCATTGGTCTACACATGGATATCACCAAAATTGTTGAGGCGCCTAAATACGTCGTTATTGGTGTTATTTGGATGGCCGTGCATGTTGGTTTGTTATTTATCGTTGCTAAATTAATTAAAGCACCTGTGTTTTATGTTGCCGTTGGCAGTAAAGCAAACATTGGTGGTGCGGCATCTGCGCCGGTGGTGGCCTCGGCGTTCCACCCGGCGCTTGCTCCGGTCGGTGTGTTACTGGCGGTACTTGGTTATGCCCTTGGTACTTATATGGCTTGGTTATGCGGACAATTGCTTCGTGTAATAGGCAGCTAAAGGATAAAAAATGAATACAGATATTATTAATGTTGCGGGACGAGAAGTTGCAAACGATAAGCCGTTCGTACTGTTCGGTGGAATGAATGTGCTTGAGTCTCGTGACTTAGCAATGCAAATCGCAGAGCATTACGTTGAGGTTACAAGTAAACTTGGGATCCCATACGTATTTAAAGCGTCATTTGATAAAGCCAATCGCTCGTCAATTAACTCTTACCGTGGCCCTGGCATGGAAGAAGGCTTAAAGATTTTTGAAGAAATCAAAAAGACCTTTAATGTACCGGTTATCACCGATGTACATGAACCATTCCAAGCAAAACCCGTTGCGGAAGTTGCTGATGTGATCCAGTTACCGGCGTTTCTTGCTCGTCAAACTGACTTAGTTGTCGCGATGGCAGAAACTGGTGCGGTGATCAACGTGAAAAAACCACAGTTTTTAGCGCCACATGAAATGCGTCATATCATTAAGAAGATCAATGAAGCGGGTAATGACAAAGTTATCCTCTGTGAACGCGGCAGTAGCTTTGGTTATAACAACCTGATCGTAGATATGCTGGGCATGGATGACATGAAGCGTATGGCTCCTGTTATTTTTGATGCGACACATGCGCTACAGCGTCCAGGTGGTCGTAGCGACTCTGCCGATGGCCGCCGTGCTCAGGCTGCTGAGCTTGCTCGTAGCGGTATGGCACTTGGGTTAGCTGGACTCTTTATTGAAGCGCATCCGAATCCAAATGAAGCTAAGTGTGATGGTCCTTGTGCATTGCCATTGGCTAAACTTGAAGGCTACCTACAACAAATGAAAGCGATAGATGAGCTAGTTAAGAGTTTTGCGCCACTGGACACCAGCGCAGCTGATTTATAATCTATACCCAAGCGACCTCATAATTAGATGTTGTTTGGGGATTTTACTTGCCCGCGGTTAGCGGGTTTTTTATAGGCATGAATGAATGTCACGACGAGTTCCACCATTAAATGCATTAAAAGCCTTTGAGGCGGCGGCACGACACCTGAGCTTTACCAAAGCAGCGGAGGAGTTGTACGTCACTCAAGCTGCGGTTAGTCATCAAATTAAAATCTTAGAAGAACATCTAGGTTTAAAACTGTTTTTGCGAAAAAATCGCTCTTTACTGTTAACTGAGGAAGGGCAGGGCTATTACCTCGATATTAAAGATATTTTTTCACAATTAATCGATGCGACTGAAAAGCTCCTAGCGCGAGGCGCAAAAGGGTCGTTAACGGTGAGTTTGACGCCGAGCTTTGCAATTCAATGGTTGGTACCAAGGCTGAGTAACTTTAATGAGTTGCACCCTGAAATCGACGTACGGATCAAAGCCCAAGATCACGATGATAATTCGTTAACGGATGATGTTGATGTCGCGATTTACTACGGTCGTGGTAACTGGAATGGGGTGCAAACCCATAAGCTACATACCGAGTACTTTGTGCCGTTATGTAGTCCATTTTTGTTAACAGGCCCCAAACCGCTTAATCAGCCAAGTGACTTGGCCCAGCATACTTTACTCCATGACACCACGCGTCGCGCTTGGAAGGCATGGATGAAAACCGCAGGGGTCAGAAATGTGGCGGTAAATACTGGCCCTATCTTCAGTCACTCTTCTATGGTGTTACAGGCAGCAATTCACGGCCAAGGCGTGGCGCTGGGCAATAGCGTACTGGCAAGGCCGGATATAGATGCAGGGCGACTGGTTATTCCGTTTAGTCACCACCTCGAAAGTAAAAATGCCTATTATTTGGTATTTAGAGAGTCGCAGTCAGAGCTGGGTAAAATAGTTTCATTCAAAGAATGGATGCTCGGTATGGTAGAACACGAACAAGAGTTAAATAGTTTATGAGCGCAGTAAATATTGAATGGCACTATGCTGAAAACCCAGTTGCACAGTTTATTTTTGCCCATGGTGCAGGCGCAGGAAGCGATAGCGATTTTATGCAAGAAATGGCTAAATTGCTTGCTTCTAAGGGCGTTCAAGTTGGACTCTTTGACTTTGAATATATGCAGCAAGCCAAACAAGAAGGGAAAAAGCGCCCACCAGAGCGTGCCCCTAAGCTACTCGCGTATTTTCAGCAAGTATTGGCCGCAGTAGAGCCAAGTTTACCGCTCTTCATTGGTGGTAAGTCAATGGGCGGGCGTATGGCATCTATGCTGGCCTGTGAAACCACCGTAAAAGTGGAAGGGGTACTTGCGTTTGGTTACCCATTCCACCCGCCAGGTAAGCCGGAAAAGCTCAGAGTGGACCATTTTCCTGAGCTGAAATGTCCGCTGCTCATTTTACAAGGCGAACGTGATACCTTTGGCAATCGTACAGAGGTTGATGCCATGTGCTTTCCAGAGCAAGTCATGGTGAAATGGCTCAAAGATGGCGACCATTCACTCAAGCCTCGTAAAGTGAGTGGTGTAAGCGAGTCAGAGAGCCGCGCGAATGCTGCCGTGATAGCGGCGAATTTTATTAAGGAGCGCTGTCATGGCTAAGCTCTACTTGATCATTGGCAGCGTGTTTTGTTTATTGTCTGTGGCATTGGGCGCGTTTGCCGCTCACGGTCTCAAAGGACGTTTGAACGACTACGCCATTGGTATTTTTAATACGGCGTCACAGTACCAAATGACTCACGGCCTTGCCATTATTGCCACCGCGTTTTTAATCAAATGGGGCCTCAAGGTGCAAGTTGCTGGCGGTTTCTTTATTGCTGGTGTACTGCTATTTAGTGGTAGTTTGTACTTACTTGCCTTAACAGGTATGAAATGGCTAGGGCCAATCACCCCAATCGGTGGTACCTGTTTTTTAATTGCTTGGATTTTATTGATAGTTCAAGCTGCTAAATCTTCCTTTTAATCTAGAGAATCTAATGTCGAGTATCGTTATCTATTGTCGCGGTGGTTTTGAAAGTGACGCCGCAGCCGAAATTAATCATTATGCTGCAAAGCATGGAATTGCAGGCTACGTAAAAGCTAAGCCGAATACTGCTTTTGTAACTTTTGAGTGCTTTTCGCCAAATGATGCTGAGACCTTAGCGAAGAAAATCGACTTTAAGAAACTGGTGTTTGCAAGGCAGTGGTTTGTTGGCACTTTACATACCCATATGCCGATTGAAGACAGAGTGAGCGTGATAAAAGCGGCTGTGGAAGGCTTTCCTTTGTGTGGTGAGCTGCGCGTTGAAACGCCAGATACTAATGAAGGAAAAGAACTTTCTAAATTCTGTAAAAAGTTTTCAACCCCTTTGTCTAAGGCGCTCGAGAAGCAAAACAAGCTGACTCGTGAGGTAAAACCTGCCAAGCCTGTATTACATGTATTGTTCCTTGCCAATAACACTGCTTATGTTGGTTATTCGTTTAGTGATAACAATTCGCCATTCTTTATGGGGATCCCACGTCTGAGAATGCCGTCGGACGCACCAAGCCGCTCGACGCTAAAATTAGACGAAGCATTCCATGTCTTTGTGCCTAAAGATCAGCAAGAAACACGTGTGCGTGCGGGGATGCGAGCCGTTGATTTAGGTGCTTGTCCTGGGGGTTGGACATACCAACTCGTACGCCGTGGTATGTTCGTCGCCTCAATCGATAATGGCCCGATGAATGATGACCTGATGGAAACGGGACAAGTGAAGCACTATCGTGAAGATGGATTCAAATATCGCCCAGAAAAACGCAATATTGATTGGCTGGTGTGTGATATGGTCGAAAAGCCAACGCGTGTTGCTGATCTGATGGTGGACTGGGTGGTGAATGCATTTGCTCGAGAGCTGATCTTTAACTTAAAGCTACCGATGAAAAAACGCTTCGACAGTGTGTATGAATGTCTTACGCTTATCCATGAAGAGCTGCAAAAGTACAATGTGGATTATGAGATCCAAGCAAAGCACCTATATCATGACCGTGAGGAAGTCACGGTACATATTAATGTGCTTAAAGTACCGCAAAATTTGTATAGCTGATTTTAAACGATAACAAGATCGCCGCGTAAAGCAGCTCCCACACAGGTGTTAGCTTATTTGTGGGAGCGATTTCACATCGCGATATTTTTATCAATCTCGCCGCGTAAAGCGGCTCCCACACGGGTGTTATCTTAGTTGTAGGAGCGATTTCATATCGCGATATTTTTCATAAAGATCGCCGCGTAAAGCGGCTCCCACACCGATATTAGCTTAGTTGTAGGAGCGATTTTACATCGCGATATTTTTCATAAAGATCGCCGCATAAAGCGGCTCCCACACGGGTGTTATCTTAGTTGTAGGAGCGATTTTACATCGCGATCTTTTCTATCAAACTCACCGCATAAAGCAGCTCTTGCATAGATGTTAGATTATTTGTGGGAGCGATTTCACATCGCGATCTTTTTGTCTTAATCAATCAGTCTTAATAACTTGTTACGCGGTTGATTTCTGTAAGCGATGTCACCCCTGCGGCGGCTTTTTTCAGGCCAGACTTACGTAGATTATCAAAACCTAACTGCTCTGCTTTTTCGGCAATCTCAAGAGAGTTGCCTCCTTCCATGATCAGGTGCGAAAGCTCTGGCGTGATTTTTACCACTTCATAAATCCCCACACGGCCTTTGTAACCATCGGTGCAGCTTTCACAGCCTTTAGGTGCAAAAAGGGTAATCTCTTTAATTTGCTCGGCAGTAAAGCCTTGCCCTAACAAGGCTTCTTCCGGCAACGTTTCAGGTGTTTTACACTTAGGACAAAGACGTCTTGCGAGACGCTGGGCAATAATCAAACTCACCGAGCTTGCTACGTTGTACGCCGGCACGCCCATGTTTAATAGACGGGTGAGCGTTTCAGGCGCAGAATTGGTGTGTAGCGTACTCAATACTAAGTGACCAGTTTGGGCGGCTTTTATTGAGATCTCAGCGGTTTCAAGGTCACGGATCTCACCAACCATCACCACATCCGGATCCTGACGCAAGAATGCTCTCAAGGCATTGGCGAAAGTCATATCCGCTTTGGTATTGATTTGTACTTGGTTAATACCCTCAAGGTTTATTTCGACAGGGTCTTCTGCCGTGCTGATATTGCGCTCTGGCTGATTAAGAATATTCAAGCCAGTGTAAAGTGACACGGTTTTACCGGAACCTGTTGGTCCGGTTACCAAAATCATGCCCTGAGGCTGTTCTAGTGCGTCGAGGTAAAGTTGTTTTTGCTCAGGTTCATAACCTAGCACGTCAATGCCGAGCATGGCGCTGGACGAATCTAGAATACGCATTACGATTTTCTCGCCCCACATGGTAGGCAGCGTACTCACACGAAAGTCGATACTTTTGCGCTCGGAAATCTTTAATTTGATGCGGCCATCTTGCGGTTTGCGTTTTTCTGCTATGTCTAAGTGCGCCATCACTTTGATACGGGCGGCGAGGCGAGTTGCTAGTGTGTTTGGTGGACTTGCCATCTCATGCAGCAGGCCATCGATACGAAAACGCACGCGATATTTCTTCTCGTAGGGCTCAAAGTGTAGATCCGACGCGCCTTTTTTTATCGCGTCCATTAAGATTTTATTGATATAAACGATGATTGGCGCATCGTCTTTATCTTCGTTGGTGTTTTGCTGTTTAGGCTCGTCATCAACTTCTAAGTCGGCAAATTCTTTAAATTCTTCTTCAGAGATCGAGAGGCCGCCCGTTGCATCAAACAGCTGATCAATCTTTGCTTCGAGTTTTTTGTAGTCGGCTACCAGTACTTCACACTGTAATCCAGTACTAAACTCAAAGTTTTCAAATGCGCCAAAGTCAGTAGGATCAGAAGCCGCAACGTAGAGTTTTCTACCTTTTTGTACCAGCGGTAAAATATGGTGCTTACGGATCAGTTTTTCTTTGACTAGTGCTGGTGGAATTTCACTAACGTTAAAGTGATCAAGATTAAAAAAGGGCACTTTGAATAAGTCTAGGCATTCTTCAGCTAGCTCTTTGGAGCTCATTCCTGAACTTAGGCAAATTAACTCGGCGGTGGTGTTTGCTTCTGGCTGGCGAGACTTTATTTGCTCAGCAGTGACTCGCCCTAAGGTAATAAATTTACGCAGTAGCGGGGAATGATGTTCCATAGTACCTCTTTGCCTTCACATTGAATGCATATTCAATATTTATCATTAAGTTGGAAAAATGCCAAGTTATCACGTTGAGTGTAGAGTAAATTTTACTAATTATTTAGTCTTACTTTCACTTTTGCTAGATTGATAAACTCATTGTGTAATCTATCTGTCTCTTGCAGGCTTTCAAGTAGCGGTCGGTCGTTGTCTAGGATGTAGTCCGCTTTTGCTTGTTTATCTGCGCGCGGTAACTGCGACTCGATAATACGTTTTACTTGCGCTGCATCTACCAAATCTCGGCTGGTTGTTCTTGCGATTTGCGTATCAACAGCAACATCAACAAGTAAAGTGGCATCGCAGTAGCGCTCTAAACCATTTTCGAACAGCAGGGGCGCCGCTAAAACCACGTAATCGCTTTGCGCTTCGTTTAACTGCGTGAGTATTTCATTACGGATAAGCGGGTGAAGTAGCTCATTAAGCCACTGTTTTTTATCGGCATCAGCAAAAATAATGGCTCTTAACTTAGCTCTATCTAAGTTGCCGTCAGGCTGTAAAATGGCACTGCCAAACTCATCAGCAATCGCTTGTAGCCCTGTACTGCCTAGCGCGACTACTTCTCGTGCAACGATATCGGCGTCAACAACTACTATCCCTTTTTGCTGCAAGTGTTTAGTGATGGCCGTTTTACCTGCACCAATACCGCCCGTCACCCCTAAAATCCAACTATTCGTTTTTAGCATTGTATTACTTTACATTATTAAGTTTACGTACCACAGCTGCAGCTGCTCGCCGTACATTAGGGTGATCCAGCCTGCAATGGCTAAGTAAGGGCCAAATGGGATTGGGGTGGCTTTATCTCTGCCTTGAACACTTAATTGGATGCTACCAATAATTGCGCCGACCAGGCTTGAAAGTAGCACTATGGTTAAGATTGCTTGCCAGCCCATCAATGCACCAAAGATGGCTAGCAGTTTAAAGTCGCCATAGCCCATGCCTTCTTTACCAGTGAGTAATTTAAAGAGCCAATACACGCTCCATAAACTCAAATAACCTATGGCCGCGCCGATAATGGCATCATTGGGCTCAATGCCAACACCAAAACAACTGGCAACCAGTACTAACCATAAAGTTGGTAGCGTTAACTGATCTGGCAGCAACATTTCGTCGATATCGATAACCGTAAGTGCGACTAACACCCAAGTAATCAAAATATACAGAGTGGCTTCTAAAGTGGCACCAAAATGCCACGCAACCCATATGGAGAGTAGGGCGGTTGTTAGCTCTACCAAAGGATAGCGTACAGAGATTGACGCGTCGCAGTGGTTGCATTTGCCTTTTAATAATAGCCAGCTGATCAGTGGAATGTTTTGCCACGCTTTAATCGGTGTTTTGCAGCTGGGGCAATGAGAGCTTGGTTTAATTAAATTAAACACGGGTGCTTCAGCGGTTTGTTTTGGAAGCTCGTCAGCGAGCAACACGCGACATTCTGACTGCCAGTTCTGCTTCATCATTTTAGGTAAACGAAGAATAACCACATTGAGGAAGCTGCCGATGCAAAGACTAACGAGTCCGACGGTGAGTAACCAATACCATAACTGGGTTTGCATCAAGTTGATAATATCTTGCATAAGTTGGGCGCTTGCTTATATTTTTTTGTTTAAGTTTTCGAGGCATGCTCGGTATCGATTTTTGCAGTTTACCACACAGCACTATTGAGAGGCACAGCACTGCACCTCTAAATAGTGTAATTTTGTGAACAAAATTAAATAACTGAACCTAGTTGGAATATCGGTAAATACATGGCAATAATCAGGCCACCGATCAGTACGCCGAGTACCACCATAATAAGTGGCTCTAATAGGCTAGAAAGGCCATCTACCGCATCATCGACCTCTTGCTCGTAAATGTTAGCGACCTTTGCCAGCATACCATCTAGCGAGCCTGATTCTTCACCAATAGACACCATTTGTACTACCATATCTGGGAAGACTTTGGTGTTATGCATTGCCCAGTGCATTTGGTTACCCGAGTTGACCTCTGCTTTAATCTCATTAATTGCATTTTTATAAATAATATTACCCGATGCACCTGCGGCAGAATCGAGTGCATCGCCAAGGGGGACACCCGCAGCAAAGGTGGTCGAAAGCGTACGAGCATAACGCGCCACCGCTGCCTTTTTGAGGATCTCGCCAATCACTGGGATACGCAATATCATACGGTCGTTAAAATGCTTTACCGCAGGACTGCGAATAAGCATTTCTTTATAGGTATAACCAAAAAGGCCAATACCAAGTACAAATACCCACCAATATTCCTGCATAAATTCGGAAATCGCGATGACCATTAGCGTAAAGGCGGGGAGTTCAGCACCAAAACCGGCAAAAATATCTTGAAATTGAGGCACAACGAAAATAAGCAAAATACCAGTAACTATGAGTGCTACAGCCACTACGGCAATAGGGTAGAATAGCGCCTTTTTAATCTTAGACTTAAGTGCTTCTGTTTTTTCTTTATAGAGTGCTATGCGGTCAAATATGGTATCAAGTGCTCCTGATTGCTCCCCTGAATGGACAAGGTCACAATAGAGTTCATCAAAATATCGAGGATATGCTCTTAAAGATTTAGCAAGAGGCTGGCCCGCCTTTACTTCATCACAAATATGGCCGACTAACTTTGATAAGCTCTTATTCTTTATCCCGCTAGTCAGCATTTCTAACGTTTGAACAAGCGAAACGCCAGCCATAAGCATAGTCGCGATTTGACGAGTTGTTGTTGCTATATCAACGGGTTTTATTTTCTGAGTGCCAGTAAAGCCAAAAAGGGGTTTAGGTTTGCGCTTAACTTTAGATGGGGTAATGCCTTGCTTTCTTAGCTGGGCTTTAACCAAGGCGACACTTTGCCCGGTCATTTCGCCTTCGAGCTTTTTGCCGCGATTATTAACACCGACCCATTGGAATGTCTCAAGCTGGTTGCTGGAATCTTTCAATTATAAGTACCTAACTAGAGTTTGTGGCCAGCGAAAGCTGGCCAAACAAGATTAGTTACCGTCACATGTAATAGAGCGACCAGTAGTTGAACATCCGGTGCCTGTAAGCGCCCAATTAAGAGTACCATTAGTTGTTGTTGGAGTTAGTGTTAGGGTTAATAATGTTCCATCTGCAGCCGTTGCTGTTGTAGTTACAGCAATTACACCGTCGGTAACAGATAACTGGTCAACATACGCGATAGTAGCTCCATCATTACCTGTTGCAATTGCAGCTGGAATTCCTTCTGCACCAGCATCACAAGCTGTTAACGCACCATTGACTTGTGAGCACAATGCTACCGCTGTTTTATAAGATGCAATACCAGCAGCAGCACCAGCAACTTTAGTCCGTTGGGTGTAATCCTGATACTGAGGCAAAGCTACCGCAGCTAGAATACCGATGATTGCTACTACAATCATTAGTTCGATTAGGGTAAAACCACCCTGTTGTTTTTGAGTCATGATGTGTCTCCTAAATTTTAAGTGACTTAACCGTACAATGTTTAAGTTAAGCGTTTATTAAAACCTTTGCAATAATTACCAATCCATCGAATCAACAAACTGGTGTGCTCAAATTGACTTAACGGCGACCAAGAAGATGCAACAAGCTCATCATTCAAAAATCTTAAAAGCTAAACCCGTTAAGTTTGTGACCGTTCCCTAATCAACTAGAAGTGTAGCACCGATTTAGTTTCAGCGATCACAATTAACATTTACTTTAATAGTAAACGCTGAGCTCAGCAATTGAATTTTAATAATAAATTATTGATTCTCTTGCGGTAGCTCAAGCTTTCCTAATATCGGTTCAAAAAACGAACGGAACCAATCGTTACCGAACATTAAGATCTTGTTACACTCTAGTTCTTTTGTCGTATTTAACGGGTTTTAAGTAGGTTTGTCAACGAAATAGAAAACTTTATCTATTACGTGGGATTACGGGAAAGTGCAGAACACTCCGTTTATGGTAGCGATTTTGTTATTGAATAAGGCTAGGGCCTGTTGACCTTTGCTGTTTGATTTTTGTTCTTCTGAGTGTGTTTTGGTCGCGACGCTCGACTTGCCGCCTAGTAATCTAGGCAAAAGTTGAGCAACAATGAACAAAGCGCACTCAGGTGAACCCAAAGAGCAGCGCTTGACTGGCATTTCTACTGTGTTATCACCTGACTTACATAGAATAACTATGCTACGCAGGCTCTGCCTTGTATAAATACCAGTCAAACTGCTGCAAAAACAAACTTGAAAGATCAACAGGCCCTAGCTACAGAAAATTGAACCATTACTGGCAGTGTCGCATTGATAGCTTGAATGCCACATTAAGTAAGACAGAAAAACAAAAGGGCTCAATCAAGGCCCTTTTTACATGTATAAAAGAGAGGTAGTTGTCTAAAACTTTACATTATTCAAAGCGCATCGACAGGTCGATGCTTTGTACATGCTTGGTCAGTGCGCCGCTTGAAATAAAATCAACACCGGCTTGTGCGTAAGTCGTCAAAATTTCAATGGTCATATTACCAGAGACTTCCAGCTTGGCTTTGCCTTGCGTGATTTCAACCGCTTGTTGAATTTCACTTACGCTGAAGTTGTCCAGCATAATAATATCGCTGCCAGCATCTAAGGCTTGTTGTAATTCGCCTAGGTTTTCTACTTCAACTTCTACCGGTTTGTCTGGGTGGTTATTACGCGCGGTTGCAACGGCTTTAGCGATACTGCCACAGGCGGCAATGTGGTTTTCTTTAATAAGATATGCATCGAATAGACCAATTCTGTGATTTTTACCACCGCCACATTTAACGGCGTATTTTTGTAGCGCTCTTAATCCTGGGATGGTTTTACGTGTATCTAGTAGTTTAGTTTGCGTACCACTTAAAATCTCAACATATTTTGCTGTGGTGGTTGCCGTGCCCGATAGCGTTTGTACAAAGTTAAGCGCCGTGCGTTCAGCGGTTAGAATCGCTCTTGCTGAGCCGCTTGCGGTAAACAAGCGAGTGTTGGCGGCAACAAAATCGCCATCGTTCACAAGTACGTTGACGCTAACACTTGGGTCAACTTGTTGAAAAACCTCCTCGATTAACGCCTTGCCAACGAACACACAATCTTCCCTTGTGATCACATAGGCATTTGCTTGCTGCGTTTCTGGGATAAGGGCTGCGGTAATATCACCTTCGTTTGGTGTTTGATAATTAAGGTCTTCGTCTAGCGCCTGCTTTACCAATTGGCTGATAAGGTTTTGGTCAATCATAGGTTGTCTTTTCATTTTTTCTGCAATGGCCGAATTTTACGCGCGTTTGCCTAGGAGTACAATTGATGGAGAAGAATTCACGAAATTTGGCGAGGTGGCTTTTATTTCGCGGGGTAAACCTGCTGCTGCGATAATGTGTTTTGCTGTGCGAACCTTTATGTCTTTTATGCCCCGGTACTATCGTTACACTACACATAAACCCATCCCTACCTTTTGCCTTATTTTGTCTTTATAATCGAATGCAAACCAAGGCTTGGAACTAATACTTTGAATTGGCTACCTTTTGCTAAGCATAAGCAATCCCCGCATTACGATGAAAGACCACAAGCGTGCGAGATAGATTTACTGGTGGTCCATAATATCTCGCTGCCTGCAGGGTGCTTTGGCACGCCGTACGTGGAAGAGTTATTTATGGGCACGCTGGACTGCGGCGCACATCCAACTTTTTCTGATTTAGAGGGAGTAAGGGTGTCGGCGCACTGCGTTATACGTCGTGACGGTAGCATCACCCAATACGTTCCCTTTATTGAACGGGCTTGGCATGCAGGAGTGTCGCAGTGGCAAGGTCGAACGCGCTGTAATGATTTTGCAATTGGTATTGAAATGGAGGGGACAGACACCACGCCATATACCGAAGCGCAATATGCGAGTTTAGTAAAAACAACGCGTTGGCTGCAGCAGCACTATCCAAAGCTGACGAATGATCGTATTGTAGGGCACAATGATATTGCTCCTGGAAGAAAGACAGATCCAGGGGCTGCATTTGATTGGCAGCATTATTTTACCTTGTTAAATAACCAAGAGAGCTAGGCAAGCATGATCTTAATTTCAATCATCATCGCGCTTATTATTGAACGACTTGGCGCGCGGGCGAACTACTGGCAAGTCGACCATTACCTGCAAAGTTACTACGCGAAAACCAAATCTTGGACTCAGCCAAATGCCATGTTGGGCTCGCATTTCGGTGTGATGCTTTGGTTAGTTATTCCTGCATTGATCGTTGCTTTTATTTACAGCCTAAGTGACTTTGTGTTTTGGCAGTTTGCAATCAATATCTGTGTACTCTTAGTCTGTTTTGGCTGTGCAAAATATCGCAAGCTTTATAAAGGCTATTTGAATGCGCTGACCAGAGGTGATAACGAAGCGGCTACGCTTTATGCGTTGCAAATGGGGCAAGACAAATTAGAAGATGAGCCGGGCGGCGAGACGTTTGGTCAGACGCTTTCGTGGATCAACTTTCAACATTACTGCGGAGTTATTTTTTGGTTTGTGGCGTTGGGCGCGCCGGGCGCTGTGCTATATGCGATGGTAAGACAGATTGTGCATTGGCATCATGAGCAAGAAAATCCGCCACTACAGCATGTGTTTGAGCAGTTTTGCCGGTTATTTTATTGGCTAAATTGGCTTCCTGCTCGGATCGCAAGCTTTGGTTTTTTGATCATCGGTAACTTCAGTAAAGGCACGTCAAGTTGGTTGAAGTATGTGCTAGATTTTAAAACCACAAATCGTCAAATCGTCACAAGCACTGCACTTGCGGCTGAGCAAATTGAGCAACAGTTTTTAGGTTGTACTTTTGAAGCAAGCTGTATGATGCGCCTCGTGAAACGTAATATTTTGTTTTATCTCGTGATTATCGCAGTATTAACCCTATTTGGTTGGGTGGAGTAGCCCTAGCTGCAAATTACACACCTTTATAACAAATGCTCCATATACTGTAAGGGCATATGGAGCAGTTGAAATCAGTGTTTAAAATTGGCCTCTAACCAGCGCTTTTTCTGCTCTTCCATTTTGGTAACAAGCGGCGCATCAAAGCCCATGTTTCGAACCACATACTCCGTAACATCTATCAAATCACACACCCCAGTTACCGACCAAAGCGCTTCTTCTAGGTCTTTTGCTTTGTGGATTGCATAGTGGCTTACATAGCGCAGCTCATTCGCAAGATAATCCATATCTGGGCGGCCGGTTTTTGATACATAAAGCTGATAGACAAAGAGTAGGTCATTGCGTAGTGCTTTTTTAGCATACAAATACAGGCTATCAATGGCCTCTTCATGGGCAATAACTTGCGCACCTACCGCTTCGTGTTGACTGCTTTGGTTTGGATCAAACTTAATAAACACCAAGTATTTGAGTGGTTTATCCTGTCGCGATTTTGTTTTTAGAATTTCTGTTAGCTTTTCTTCGACGAAACGGTCGGGGAAAACGGCTTTGGCGTCCAAGGTGTTATCGTCATTATCGCTAAACGAATGCAATAAGTGGTGAAGGGATGTCGGGTAAAGCCCCTGTCCAATTGCTCCCACCGCATTATGTGAAGTTTCTTTATGTAAATAAAGTGGAAACTGACAAACGGATTTAGTCACCATGTTACGCAGTGCAAGTGATAGCCCCGGCACCTTTGGCGCTTCATCACAAGCAACCAGCTTGTCTTTGTTGCTCTCAATAAGGGCTTTAAAGAACCCCATGGCAGAATGGTCGAGTTGACCTATTTTCTGCACTTTCAAGTTAATGATAGTTTTAGTTTTATTGACCATCATTACTTCATAGCGCAAATTCGTTAAATTGTGCTGTTTCGTCAGTCTCTGCAAATCGACTAAGTCTAAGTGTATTGAGTCACCTTTACTCAGTGGCATTTCTTGGCCGCACTCTATTTGTAAACCCATGACAGAAAAATCACGGGTAACGCAGTTGAACGTACCTTGACCATCAATATGAACGACGACATTGGTTTTATAAAGGTAGCGCCTGTGTGCACGCAAGTTAACGTATTCTAACGCAACCACCTCAAGCGGAGGAGGAGTGGCTGACTTGCCGTGACCGAACTTCTTTAACTGATTAACTAAACTTTGTTCATAACTCAGGCGTTGGAATCGCTCAGTGATCGACGGGTTTCCAATATCTGTCAGTAACATGAGATATTTCACGTCTTGGATAAAGCCTTGCACCCTTGGGGTGGGGCGTTTATTTAGCTTTTCGACATTTTTGCCTGCACTTGCGGGAAGCGAAAGCGGGATAAACGCATCCTCATGATGGCTTGGCATGAGTTGTACTTTAAACGTGCGCCAGCTGTCTTTTTGGCTGCCAAAGGCAAAGAACAGATCGTTTAGTTGCTGCATTTCTTCCAGCTCAAAGTCAAAGGCTGAGTAAAAGTACATTTTGCCTTGACTTGAGTGAGTAAACACATGGCATACCGCTTCTTTTACCGCGCCAGAAAGCGCAAGCAGTCGCTGCATTCGTTTTTGGTTGAAGACGGAATAAAGGCCTGATTGTTTTCTTTCGTCCTCAAAGTAGTAATTGATATGGGCGTTATTTTCGTTGGTAAGCACCATGCTTGGATAAAGCTGTTTTTGTTTCTCACTGATGAAAACAAACAAAGAGCAGACGCGTGGAAAATAATACTGTTCGTAGCCTTTACAAACGACGGCATCCAAAGTGTTGTCGAGATTTATCTTATAGCGGCGTTTGTTACCGTGTATAAAACTATTTAAAAAGTCATCAAACCCTTGGTTTTTCTCGATAAATGTGCGTTTTAAGCGAACTTGGTTGTATTCAATTGTGCCGGGTTCTACAGCGACGACTTCATACTGAATACCTTCTTTCAAGCCAAGTTCAAAGTCTTGCTCGAGACCCACTAAGCGGATCGAAATAATTTGTCCGGGATCTACCTGTTGATTGGTCGGTAACTTTATTTTAGCGCCGCTGAGGGAAATATCGGAGGTAGTAGCGGAAACCTTAGGGCGATTTTTTGCCAGTTCCACTGTGATCTTAATGGAGTAATTCATGCGCTCTTCAGAGCGACTTTCGTACGACGCGAAACGAACGAGTTTAGTGTAGTTATGATTGACCGCGTCCTTTTCTACCTCTTCTTCGCGTGCTTGGGCCTGCTTTTGCATGACCTTATAATTATTGTCGGTACTCATTACGGATTCGTAAACTGCAAGGGTATAACCCCCATGTTTAGCGACTTCCCGCTCGAATACTTCGATTGCTAAGTCATCCATAAAGTGCTGTTTGCCTTCATATTCATAAGGCTTAACTTGACCTGCGACTTGTCCTCTGAGGTCAATAAATCGTGCCACGGGCTGAGATAGCCGCGACATTTCCATTTTTAATAGAAATTGGTCCGGCTTGGATAGGTCCGCAGTACGTTGCTTAAATATGCGATCAAAAGCCGGATCGCCAAGATCCAGCTTTAAATCTTCAATTAAGCTTTGATATTTTTGTAATCTATCTTCAGGCATAAACAGTTTTACACGCGCTCATTTTATGTGACCAGTTGGGTCACCGCCAATATTATGTCAACATTGGCGCTTTATTAGTTTATTCTTAACCTATTATTGTGTTTAAGCAAGATATATACCTGTAATTTATGGCAAAAAAGAAAACAGCATTTGTATGTAGTGATTGTGGTGCCGAATTCGCGCGTTGGCAGGGCCAGTGCTCAGAGTGTAAGGCATGGAATACCGTAACAGAATTTCGCGTTCCATCAGCAAAATCAGTCCCTCAAGGCGGTTCAACGTCAGGTTATGCCGGTCTTGTTGAAGCTAAAGTACAAACCTTAGATGAAGTTAACCTAGAACAATTACCTAGATTTTCAACAGGCTTTAAAGAGTTTGACCGTGTACTTGGTGGTGGTGTTGTACCGGGAAGTGCAATATTAATTGGTGGTAGCCCCGGCGCTGGTAAAAGTACGGTGTTGCTGCAAACCATGTGTCGCCTTGCCGAAACCATGAACACTCTGTATGTCACTGGTGAAGAGTCGCTGCAACAAGTTGCCATGCGTGCGACACGATTGGGGCTGCCTACAAATAAGCTTAAAACACTCGCAGAAACCAATGTTGAGACGATTTGTCAGCTCGCGCTTCGTGAAAAGCCAAGTATTATGGTTATCGACTCAATTCAAGTAATGCACATGAGTGATATCCAATCGGCACCCGGGTCGGTTTCTCAAGTACGTGAAAGCGCTGCTTATTTGACGCGTTTTGCCAAAACTAATCAGGTTGCCATTATCATGGTGGGGCATGTAACTAAAGATGGTACACTGGCCGGCCCTAAGGTGCTGGAGCATTGTATTGACTGCTCCATTTTGTTGGAAGGTAGTGCCGACAGTCGCTTTAGAACCTTACGTGGCAATAAAAACCGTTTTGGTGCCGTAAATGAGTTAGGCGTGTTTGCTATGACAAGCCAGGGCTTAAAGGAAGTAAACAATCCTTCGGCTATTTTCTTAAATCGTGGCGAAGCGCAGACACCAGGCTCATTAGTCATGGTTATTTGGGAAGGTACGCGGCCATTACTCGTGGAAGTCCAAGCACTAGTAGACTATTCGCAGCTCGCCAACCCTCGTCGCGTTACTGTTGGTTTGGAACAAAATCGTTTAGCCATGCTACTTGCGGTATTGCATCGTCACGGCGGTTTGCAGGTGTCGGATCAAGATGTGTTTGTAAACGTTGTTGGCGGTGTCAAAGTGACCGAAACCAGCGCTGATTTAGCCTTAATAGCCGCACTGGTTTCAAGCTTTAAAAACCAAACCTTAGACAGGCAGCTGGTGGTATTTGGTGAGGTGGGGTTAGGAGGTGAGATCCGCCCTGTTCCAAGTGGGCAAGAGCGGTTGCGTGAAGCATCTAAGCATGGATTTACAAGAGCAATTGTACCAAAAGCAAATAAACCAAAAGAAAATATTGAAGGGATGGAAATTGTTGCCGTCTCTAGCCTTAGCGAAGCGCTTGAGGCACTTTTTTAAATAATGGAGTGAAATATGAATAAGTCCACATTAGCAGTTGCCGTTGTGGTGTTAGCAGGCGCAGGGTATGTTGGCGCAAACTATTATGTAAATGAGCAAGTGAAACAAGAGATCACCAAACAGATAGAAAACTTCGAACAAGACAGTGGCCTCGAAGTGAAGTTTGCCAACAGTTCAGTAGATTTGTTTACACGTGGTGTTGAAATCAGCGATCTAACGATATCAGAAACGGAACAAGGTAAGCGGCTGTTCACTATCGATAAGCTAAATGTGTTGGGATACCAACAAGATAAAATTAGCCCTTATTCTGAGCTTGAATTAGTTGGTTTAAAGTTAACAGAAGAGGCTGCCGAACTTACACAAGGTATGTCAAAAGACTTAGTCGGTGCAACTTATCAGTTAAAAACGAGCCTTGCTTACAATGAATCTTCTGGTGCTAGTGAATTTAAATTTGTGACTGCGGCGGATGGTATTTTGAAGACTTCTTTTGACGCGGCTTTTGATAATAGTAAAGCATTTATGGAAGCTTCATTGGCTGGGTTACAGGCTCAAGATGATACTCAAAGTCTAGAGAAAGAACTTCAGCTGCAATCACAAATGATGTTAGCAATGCAGTCACTAGAGCTAAAATCAATGAGCTTTAATATTAATAACGATGGCAACTTAGCACAGCTTTTGGATGCCGAACTTGCACAGCAAGGGATGTCCAAAGTTGACTTTGAAGCGATGGTAGCACAGCAGTTAATGTATTCACCGATGCCGCAAGAGTTAAAAGATGCAATCATTGGCTTTGTATCTGGAATGGAGTCGCTGTCAATTTCTGTGACCGTACCACAAAGCCAAAACATTATGGCGCTTGGGCAACAGCTATCCATGGCTATGGCACAAAATCCAGAAACGCTGTCTGAACTTATAAAGATCAACGCAAGCGGTAAATAAAGCCAATCCAGCTAGTTTAATGGGATTGTGGACTTGCTCTGCAACCCCTTTATCTCTTACACACCCATTCATTCGCCATATCTATTTCACCAAATTGGTGAAATCTAAAGCAGCCTTGAGGCTGATCATACAATTCGTTGGAGTTGCAAAGGCTGCGGTGGTAGCATTGGAGTATCAATTGCTTGGGAATGTATTTATGAGCGAATTCAAAGACTACCAGCAAGCTCAATTGCTATTAGAAAAACACGAATTATTTATTGCCCCTGCCGAAGTTCACGGCACCATTTCTGGGCTATTGGCCTGTGGTCTGAATATCGAAGATTCAGAGTACTTAGGGCTATTGAGCGACGTATTTAACGACGGTCAAAAATTTTCAGCGCCAATTAGAGAGTTTTGCATCGATTTATATAAACAAGTTGCCGAGCACTTTAACGACGGTGAGTTCCAGTTTGAACTTTACTTGCCGCCAGAGGACGAGTCATTACATGACCAAGCTAACGCGCTGATTGCTTGGGTATCAGGCTTTTTACTAGGCTTTGGTTTAAAGCAAAAAGATTACGGTAAGTTATCTGCAGATGTTAAAGAAGTGATTAACGATTTTAGCGAAATAACTAAGCTTGATACTGGTTTTGAAGACAGCAACGATGATAAAGAAGCACTGCTCGAAGTGGTAGAATATGTGCGTGTTTCTACACTGCTATGCTTTGCCGAGATGGGTAAAGAACCCCAGTCCGTTAGCACATCAAAGACGATACATTAATTATGATAAAAAACAGCGAGTTTGTAGCACGCCGTGCGCGTCTTATTGCGGCACTAGATAACAACGCCGTAGCGATTATTCCTGCGGCCGTAGAGTTAACCCGTAGCCGCGACACTGAATTTCCGTTTCGCCAAGATAGCGACTTTTTTTACCTGACGGGATTTAAAGAGCCGGATGCGGTTTTGGTGCTTACGAAAGACAGGGACGGCAATGCACAGTCTACGCTGTTTTGTCGTAATAAAGATAAGGTTGCTGAGATTTGGCATGGTCGCCGTATGGGCTATGAGCAAGCTAAATCGCAACTTGAACTTGACCAAACCTTTGCGCTGAGTGACTTAGACGACGAGCTATTAAATCTCGTGAATGGTCGCAAGGTACTATTCTACGGGCAAGGCACATATAGCGCCTTTGATGATAAGGTTTGGCAGTTACTAAGTACATTGCGTGGCGCACCGAAAAAGGGCTATCGCGCCCCTGAGATCATCAAAGATATTCGCCCACTCGTCCATGAAATGCGCTTATTTAAGTCGGGTGCTGAAATCGCCATCATGCGCGAAGCGGGCAGAATTAGTGCTGAGGCGCACAAACGCGCGATGCAGTTTGCAAAGCCGGGCGCGACGGAATATCAGCTCGAAGCCGAAATTCATCATCATTATGCAATGAACGGTGCGCGTCACCCAGCCTATGGCACCATTGTTGGCAGCGGCATCAATGCGACGATTTTACACTACACCGACAATTGTGATGCGCTACAAGACGGCGACTTAGTACTGATTGATTCGGGTTGTGAACTTGAAGGCTATGCGGCTGATATAACTCGCACTTTCCCTGTAAACGGCCAGTTTACTGATGCGCAGCGCAAGATTTATGAGTTGGTATTGGCGGCGCAAAATGCCGCCTTTGGTGAAGTAAAACCGGGTGGTACATTAGTCAAAGCCAATCAAGTGGCGATGACCGTAATGACTCAAGGGCTAGTGGATTTAGGCATTCTTGCGGGCGACGTTAACGAACTCGTAGAAGCGCAGGCATGCAAAGCATTTTACATGCATGGTTTGGGTCATTGGCTAGGTCTTGATGTTCACGATGTCGGTGAATACAAGTTAGATGAAGCGGATCGTCCATTTGAACCTGGCATGGTACTTACCATTGAGCCGGGTCTGTATTTTGACGAAGATGCGCAAGTTCCTGATGAGTATAAAGGAATTGGCATTCGTATCGAAGATGATCTGTTGGTCACTGAGTCAGGTTATGAAAACTTAACCGCACTGGTGCCAAAAACCATCGCAGAAATAGAAGCATTAATGAATAACTAGTGGACACTTTGCGTGCAACAGTTTGATGTCGTCGTGGTTGGTGGGGGTATGGCAGGAGCCAGCGCCGCCATCGCCATAAAAAAAGTCTCTCCGCAGGCAAAGATTGCGGTTATTGAAGCCTTTGCGCCAAAAGGTAAACAGCATCCAAGTTTTGACGACCGTAGTATTGCGCTTGCTGCGCAGTCGGTCGCATTTTTGGGCGAACTAAATCTATTTAATCCTGAGTGGCAGTACGTTGAGCCAATCACACAAGTGAATGTTTCAGACAGAGGTCATTTTGGTAAAGCGTGGATCAATCCTGAAGATTACAATCAAAAAGCGTTAGGCTATGTGGTTGAAGTCAATCCCTATGGCAGCTTTTTACACGAGCAGTTGAGCAATCTTGATATTGCACTGCTTTGCCCAAACCAAGTGGCGCATTTACATCAACAACCAGAGCAGGTTGAACTGACCCTCGATAATGGCGAGCAATTACAAAGTCGATTACTGGTTGTTGCGGATGGCGCGCAATCTCCCACGCGGGCTAAGCTCAATATCGGCTTTGATAGCATAGGCTACGAGCAAGGCGCATTGATTGCCAATGTGCAAATCGACACGGCTCATGGTGGTCAGGCGTTCGAGCGTTTTACTGAACATGGCCCGATGGCACTGTTGCCAATGAGTGATAATCGCTATTCACTGGTGTGGTGTATGCCTAATGAGCACCTCAGCAAGTTTGAAACGATGGCTGCACACGAGTTTTTAGCTGCATTGCAGCAAGCCTTTGGATATCGCGCCGGGCGCTTTGTGCAAGTGGGTATGAGAGCAAGCTACCCGCTAGTGTTTGGGCGAGTAGAGCAACTCACTCATCATCGGGTGGTGGTGATTGGCAATGCGGCGCATGCCATTCATCCCATTGCAGGACAGGGCTTTAATTTAGGTCTACGAGATATTCAAGTACTAACTTCACAATGTCAGGCGAACGTGCTTGATGAGTGGGGAAGTTTTCACTTTACGCGTGCTTATCAACTGGCGCGAGCGCAAGATATTAATACGGTGATGACATTAACCGATGCGCTCGTTCGACTATTTTCAAACTCATCAAAAACCTTAGCCTTAGGCCGTAGTTTAGGTCTACTCACCATGGCGCTGTCCAAAACAGCAAGAGCGCCGCTGGCCAAGCAATTGATGGGATATAAAGGATAAAGGAGTTGGCATGCAACAAGTTCAAGTTTGTATTGTTGGTGGTGGATGTGTTGGTTTAACGCTGGCGCTGGGGCTTGCGCAGCAAAATATCTCGGTACTAGTGCTAGACAGTGGTGAAAAGCCAACACCATTGGCACAAGAATACAGCGCACGCGTGAGTGCGATAAGCGCTGCAAGTCAGGCTTTATTTGAGCGCTTGGGCGTGTGGCCTGATATTAAAGCGCAGCGCGCCGCGGCATATACTCGTATGGATGTACGCGATAAAGACAGTTTTGGTAAAATCGCCTTTGATAATGTCTCGCTAGACTTACCTGAGCTTGGTCACATCATTGAAAACGATGCCATTCGCTATGCGTTGTTAACAGCACTTGAAACACAGCAATCGGCCAAACTGATGTGGAACACAAAATACCAAAGCTTGCATCAAACAGACACAGATGTGTTGCTAACCTTAGCGACTGGTGAACCTGTGATGGCCAAGTTGGTAGTGGCGGCTGACGGTGCACGTTCGGCTATTCGCCAGCAGTTTAATATGCCAATCACGTATTGGGATTATGATCACCATGCGCTGGTTGCAACGATAAAAACCGCAGCGCCACATGATGCAACAGCAAGACAAGTGTTCCTTCCTGATGGACCGTTGGCCTTTTTGCCGCTAGATGATCCACATACTCATTCAATTGTATGGTCAACCGCACCGGATAAAGCAAAGCAGCTACAAGCCATGCCGGTCGAGGCGTTTAATAAAGCGTTGAGTGCTGCAATTGATATGCAGTGCGGTGTGTGTGAATTGATTAGCGAAAGACATGTTTTTCCTTTGACTATGCGCTATGCAAAACAATGGATGCAAGGGCGGATCGTTTTAATGGGCGATGCGGCACATACCATTCACCCGCTTGCAGGTCTTGGCATGAATTTGGGGTTAAAAGACGCTGCGTATCTGATCACCTTGTTATCAGCACCGCAAGAGCAATTTGCCAGCACACGGATACTGCGCCAATATGAGCGCAGCAGAAAAGCAGATGCCCAAAAGCATATTGCCATGATGCAAGGGCTTAAAGAGCTGTTTGAAGGCAACCATCCGCTTAAAAAGCTAATACGCGGTGTGGGCCTGAGCTTGGTCGACAACCTCGGCCCAATCAAACACCTGTTCGCCAAAGAAGCGATAGGCGGTAAATAAAAAGATCGCCGCATAAGGCGTCTCCCACAGAGGTTTTATATTGTTGGTGGGAGCGATTTTACATCGCGATCTTTTAACCTAACCTCAATGCGATAAACTCAGCGAGTTTATCAACCGCGTGGGCGGATTCTTGGGTGTTTTTGACTAGGCTGATACCGATTTGGCCGAGTTCGGGTAATACCTGAGTTTGGGTCTGATAAGGCAGCTCTGCTGGCACGGTGCTTTTGGCCAGCACAGTGATCCCGAGCCCTTCTTTTAAAGCGGCAGTAAGGCCGGTTAAATCGGCGTTGCTATATACAATCCGGTATTGTAATCCAACTTGCTGCAGCGCTTCGATAGCGCGGCGGCGATAAATACAGCCCTCCGGCGCGGTGACTAAAGTGACAACCGAATGCTGCGCAAGCGATAAATCGCCAACCCAAACTAATTGATCTTGCATAAAGACTGGATATTTAGAGGATGAGAGTTCTTCATTAAGCGCTAGCACCAAATCAAACTGGTCTTGCCTTACTACAGAAAGTAAGTGTTTACTCAATCTTGATTTAACTTCTAATGCAACATCAGGATATAAAGAAACGAAATCACCAATAATAGAAGGTAAGATCCGTGCTGCAAATTCGCTGGGAATGCCTAAACGTACTCGGCCTGTCACACTCTCAGAGGTAAATTGCTGAATAATTGCATCGTTCTGCTGCAGCATTTGTTTGGCTAGAGGCAAAAGTAGCTCACCATATTGATTCAACACCTGCCTTTGGCCCTGTTTTTTAAACAGCTTGCAACCTAGCATGTCTTCTAAACGTTTGATTTGCAAGCTAACAGCAGGTTGAGATAAGCCAAGCAGTTCACCAGCCTTGGCAAATCCACCGACATCGACCACAGTGACCAGCGTTCTTAATCCATCAATTGATAAGTTTTTCATATAAGGAAATGCAATTTATAAAACCCAAGTACATTAATATTATTTATCAATTGATAAGTAAATACAATTTGTTGTTGAGTTTGCGCATCCTTATACTTTTGCTCATCGAAATTTCACTAAGGTAGTGCCATGAGCGTCACGCCAATTATCTTTGCAAAGCACCGTCAGGGCAGTGTTCCGGCGCAAAACCATTACATGCCAACTGATGCTGTTGTTGTACTCGATTTCAGCGGCTTTGAGACCACGCCTTTCTTAAGCCAAATTCTTGCACTTAACTTGAATAAGTTAATGGCACCGGGTTTAGGTTTTCAAGGCAAACTAGACAGTGGCGAAAATTTCGCCGTGTACTATTTTAGTGAAACGGCTTACCGTTTTGTCGTAAGTGAAAGCGCAGCCGCTGAGCTGGCAACACTGATTGATAGCCATGCTGACGAGTTTGATATTGAACTGGTTCGCCGTCATGATTTAGTTGCTGCCACCATAAGCGGTGAGCTTGCGTTTGAGCGTTTAGTCAGTGACTTTACGTTAACGCCAGGCCTTAGGATCTCAGATAAAAATGCCTGCTATGGTAAGCAAAGCGGTGAAGTATTTATTACGACCTTGCTGGTGGACGAACAGCAACAGTATCAGTTGATTGCGCAAGCTGCTGTATTAGATAAGTGGCAAACGACGCTCACTGACGCTGGTTTTAAACTCGTTTCATAAATTCCGTGCAGTTATCGTAAGCGCGATAACAATAACCCCCTCAGCGCCAACCGATGGCGGCTGAGTAAAAAAGTGAAGGATAAGTATGACTTCTAAAACAGTACTACACGCGAAGCACCTAGAAGCTGGCGCGAAAATGGTAGACTTCCACGGTTGGGAAATGCCAATCAATTATGGCTCACAAATTGAAGAGCACCACGCGGTGCGTCAAGACGCGGGCATGTTTGACGTTTCACACATGACGATTGTTGATATCGAAGGTGTAGACGCAAAGGCATTTTTACAAAAGCTAGTTGCAAACGATGTAGCTAAGCTTACTGTGGCTGGTAAGGCGCTATACACAGGCATGCTAAACGAGCAGGGCGGCGTGATTGATGACCTTATCATTTACTTCTTCACTGAAACGCAATATCGCCTAGTAGTTAACTCTGCAACACGCGAAAAAGACCTTGCACATATCGGTGCGGTAGCAGCAGATTTTGATGTGGCAGTTACTGAGCGTCCTGAGTACGCGATGATTGCGGTACAAGGTCCAAACGCAAAAGCAAAAACAGCAACTATCCTAGACGAACAACAACAAGCGGCTGTTGAAGGCATGAAGCCATTCTTTGGTGTGCAAGCTGGCGACCTATTTATCGCAACAACTGGCTACACTGGTGAAGAGGGTTATGAGATCGTAGTGCACAACGATGGTGCGGCGGACTTATGGCAAAAATTATTAGACGCAGGTGTGCGTCCAGCTGGCCTAGGTGCACGTGATACGCTACGTTTAGAAGCGGGCATGAACCTTTACGGCTCAGACATGGACGAGACGGTGTCTCCACTTGCAGCGAACATGGCATGGACAATTGCATGGGAGCCAGAGGAGCGTGACTTTATCGGTCGTGCAGCTATCACTAAACAGCGTGCAGAGCAAAGCACTGATAAGCTGGTAGGTTTAGTCCTAGAAAGCAAAGGCGTATTACGTGGTGGTTCTAAAGTTATCGTAGAAGGTGGCGAAGGTGTTATCACTTCTGGTACATTCTCACCAACTTTAGGCTTCAGTGTAGCGCTTGCGCGTGTACCTCGTTCAATTGGCGAGACTGCACAAGTTGAAATGCGTAAGAAGCTAGTTGATGTTAAAGTAGTTAAGCCAAGCTTCGTTCGTAACGGCAAGTCAATTATCTAGTTTTTATAGATAATAAATAGAATAACATTGATGTCGCTCACGGGGTGACATCGCAACCGACCAAAGGAACAAAAAAATGAGCAACATTCCTAGCGAGTTAAAGTACGCTACTTCACACGAGTGGGTTCGCGCTGAAGGTGACGGCATATACACTGTTGGTATCACTGAGCACGCACAAGAACTTCTAGGCGACATGGTATTCGTTGAATTACCAGACGTAGATGATGAAGTTGACGCGGGTGAAGACTGCGCGGTAGCTGAGTCTGTAAAAGCAGCGTCAGACATCTATGCACCAATCGGCGGTACTATCGTTGAAATCAACGAAGACCTAGAAGATGCGCCTGAAACTGTAAACAACGATGCTTACGGTGACGGTTGGTTGTTCAAAATTAAAGCGTCTGATGAGTCTGAGCTAGATAACCTACTAGACGCTGAAGGCTACGCAAATTCAATCGACGAAGACTAATTTGTTGATAGCAATAAAAGCCCCTTTTTAGGGGCTTTTATTGTTGCCTTTTGAGCAAGGGTGCTTGCTCAAGGTATGACGAGATCATGCCAATGTTTTTAGAATACTGCCGTTACCAAGGTATCTCATTTAGATAAAAACAGTATTCACCTTTTTCATTTGGATCATAGGAACCTGGACTAATGTCAAACGCCAAATCTCTTGAACAGTTAGAGCAAAAGCAAGATTTTATCCGCCGCCATATCGGGCCAAGCCCAGCACAGGTGAGCGAGATGCTAAGCGCTCTTGGAGTATCTAGTGTTGAAGAGCTGATCGGTCAAACTGTACCTGCTTCAATTCGTTTAGAAGAGGGCTTACAGATCGGTGAAAGCCGCACAGAAGTGGAAACCCTAAGCTACCTGAAGTCAGTAGCAAGCAAAAACAAGGTTTTCAAATCTTATATCGGTCAAGGCTACCACCCAACGCACGTACCTCACGTTATCCTACGTAACGTACTTGAGAATCCGGGTTGGTACACTGCTTACACCCCTTATCAGCCAGAGATTGCGCAAGGTCGCTTGGAATCACTACTTAACTTCCAAACGCTGACTATGGACATTACCGGCCTAGACTTAGCCAGTGCATCACTGCTTGACGAATCCACTGCAGCGGCAGAAGCAATGGCGCTTGCAAAACGTGTATCTAAAGCGAAAAAAGCAAACATCTTCTTTATTGCCGACGACGTACACGTACAAACTATCGACGTAGTATCTACGCGTGCTGAGCAGTTTGGTTTTGAAGTAGTAGTAGGTCCTGCTAGCGACGCTGCTAACCACGAGATTTTTGGCGCGCTATTCCAGTATCCAACAACATCAGGTGAAGTGGTTGACGTTACTGACCTAATCGCACAAGTACAAGACAAAAAAGCGATTGCCTGTGTTGCCGCAGACATCATGAGCTTAATGCTACTTAAAGCACCTGGTAAACTAGGTGCAGACGTAGTGCTTGGTTCTGCACAGCGTTTTGGTGTACCTATGGGTTACGGCGGTCCACATGCAGCATTCTTTGCTACGCGTGATGCTTACAAGCGTTCACTACCAGGCCGTATTATTGGTGTGTCTAAAGACCGTTTAGGTAACGACGCGCTACGTATGGCGATGCAAACTCGTGAACAGCACATCCGCCGTGAAAAAGCCAACTCAAACATCTGTACTGCACAGGTGCTACTTGCGAACATGGCTGCGTTTTACGCGGTTTACCATGGTCCTCAAGGTCTTAAGATCATTGCTGAGCGCATTAATCGCCTTGCAAGCATTCTCGCAACGGGTCTTAAAGCAAAAGGCGTGGCACTTAAGCACGATACGTGGTTTGACACCATTACTGTTAAAGCGGACGATGCTGACAAGCAAGCGGTTGTGGCGCGTGCGGTAGCAAAAGGCGTGAACTTTGCCCTTAACCACAACGGCGAATACTCAATTGCAGTAAACGAAACCACAACGCGTGCAGACGTAGCAGAGCTATTTAACATCATTTTAGGCGACGACCACGGCCTAAATGTAGATGCGCTAGACGCACAAGTGTCAGGCGAGAACATCACAGGTATTCCTGCAAGCTTAGTGCGCGACGACGAAATTTTAACGCACGCAAACTTCAACAGCTATCACAGCGAAACCGAGATGCTGCGTTATATCAAGCGTCTTGAAAACAAAGATTTAGCACTAAACCACTCAATGATCTCATTGGGCTCGTGTACCATGAAGCTAAACGCAACCGCTGAAATGATCCCAGTGACTTGGCCTGAGTTTGCAGAGCTACACCCGTTCTGCCCAATCGACCAAGCACAAGGTTACAAGATCATGATGACTGAGCTGCACGACTGGCTTGTGAACATCACAGGTTACGACGCAGTATCACTACAGCCAAACTCAGGTGCACAAGGTGAATACGCAGGTCTTATCGCGATCCGTAAGTACCATGAGTCTCGTGGTGAAGGCCACCGTAACATCTGTTTGATCCCAAGTTCAGCGCACGGCACAAACCCAGCGTCTGCACAAATGGCAAGCATGAAAGTGGTTGTGGTTGACTGTGATAAAAACGGTAACATCGATATGGAAGACCTACGCGCGAAAGCCGCAGACGTAGCTGAAAACCTATCGTGCATCATGGTCACTTACCCGTCTACACACGGTGTATACGAAGAGTCTATCCGTGAAGTATGCGACATCGTGCACCAGCACGGCGGCCAAGTATACATGGACGGCGCAAACATGAACGCGCAGGTTGGGGTAACTAGCCCAGGTTCAATCGGCTCTGACGTGTCACACTTAAACCTACACAAAACATTCTGTATTCCACACGGTGGCGGTGGCCCAGGTGTTGGTCCTATAGGTGTTAAATCGCACCTAGCGCCATTTATGCCTAACCACAGCGTGATCAACGTAGAAGGCACAAACGTAGGTAACGGCGCGGTTTCTGCGGCACCTTACGGCTCTGCTGCTATTCTACCTATCTCGTGGGCATACATCGCGATGATGGGCAGCGAAGGCCTAAAACAAGCAACAGAAATGGCAATCGTGAACGCTAACTACCTAACGGCTAAGTTGAGCGAGCACTACCCAATTCTATACCGTGGCCGTAACGACCGTGTTGCCCACGAATGTATTGTTGACCTTCGCCCACTGAAAGAAGCCACAGGCATTACCGAAATGGACGTTGCTAAGCGTCTACAAGACTACGGCTTCCACTCACCAACGATGTCGTTCCCAGTAGCGGGCACACTTATGGTTGAGCCAACGGAATCTGAGTCTAAAGTAGAAATCGACCGCTTTATCGAAGCTATGGTTTCTATCAAAGGTGAAATCGACAAGATTGCATCAGGCGAGTGGTCTATCGAAGATAACCCATTAGTATTTGCGCCACACACGCAAGCAGACGTACTAAGCAACGACTGGAACCGTGCATATGATCGCCTCGCAGCGGCATTCCCAGTACCAAGCGTAGCAAAAGACAAATTCTGGCCAACGGTAACCCGTATCGACGACGTATACGGCGACCGTAACCTAATTTGTTCTTGCCCAGCGGTTGATACTTACCGCGATGCGTAAGAGTTTGTAGGTCGCGCTTTAGCGCGACTTAGCAAATATTGAAAAGCCGCTCTTTGTAAAAAAGGGCGGCTTTTTTGTGGGTGTGGATTTGGTGAAGACACATTTTTGGCTCTTTTCTTGGTTTGTGGGAGATGTATGGACTCCTCCCCCTTAACGGGAGAGTACGGTATAAAGATATTGCAAAACACTTTTACCAAATAAGGAGTCCATACATGACACAGTCTAATTTAATTGCTATCGACTTGGCA
>NZ_JAKRFX010000022.1:0-95507 GCF_022347825.1 Pseudoalteromonas sp. OF7H-1
TTTTGCCAAGTCGATAGCAATTAAATTAGACTGTGTCATGTATGGACTCCTTATTTGGTAAAAGTGTTTTGCAATATCTTTATACCGTACTCTCCCGTTAAGGGGGAGGAGTCCATACATCTCCCACCAAATTAACCACTCCGTGTAGGTGTCTGTTCAACCGGCGATCTTGAACTTTAGAATATGGCTCCCCAAATCAAAAAATGAAAATAAAAAGACACTATTATTGCAGCATTTTATTGCGCTTTACGTTAAAATATTCGGTTATACCAATCACACAAGTGCCTATGGCTTGCAAACAATTGTAATTGGTATCAATTGGCAGCACTTGCTGCTTGTCACCATCACACGGGCTTCCTAACGGGGTATTTATGTCAGATAAGTGCTATATCACAGCGCAACAATTGCTAGAAGATTCATTTCGCTTAGCCGCTAAAGTTTATGAAGACGGGTTTAGACCTGACTTTATTATCGGTATTTGGCGTGGTGGTGCGCCTATTGGTATCGCAGTTCAAGAATACTACGATTACAAAGGTATAGAGACTGATCATATCGCAGTACGTACTTCTTCTTACTATGGCATTGGTAAGCAATCTAAAGAAATCAAAGTACACGGTCTGCATTACATCGTTGAAAATGCAAACGCTGACGATTCATTGCTAATCGTTGATGACGTGTTTGATTCTGGGCGCAGTATTTTTGCGTTGAAAGAAAAGCTTGCAGAACTAATGCGCTTGAACTTGCCTCGCGATATTCGTGTCGCTTGCCCATACTACAAGCCAGCAAACAAAAAAGTACCAATGACACCAGATTACTTTATTCATGAGTCTGACGAGTGGTTGGTATTCCCTCACGAGCTGTCAGGTTTAACGCCGGAAGAATTAGTGGAAGGAAAGTCTGACTTAGCAAATATTAAACACCTATTTGCAAAATAAGCTAATCAGTACTCAAGGGCGAGCAAGTACTCGCCCTAGTTATTCTAAACGCGAAAAATTAAGCTTGCGCGAAGCTATCAACAAAATCCTCAAGCGCGTCAACATCGACTGGCTTTAAGCCTTCACTACTGCGTACTATCAAGCCCTTTTCTACCAATTCACTGACCACCCGACGATATGCACGCTCAGTGGTCGCAAATCTTTCGGCTTCAGCACTTACCGTTGAGTAGGCACGAAGTAATGTTGGGTTCGAATTCTCGGCACGTAATAAGCAGTCTTTAGCAATGTTGTAGCTAAGCGGCAACAGCAACTTGTCTAAGTTTATCTTTTGGTTTTCAGTAAACTTAGCAGCGATGGTTTGCGCGGTATACAGGCTCAGCTCCGGTTGCTCTAGCAGTAATTTTCGCCAATATTTTAGCTCAATGAGGTGATAGGTTACATCGCTTAAGCAAGTCACGGTATAAATACAGGGCTGATGATTCAGCGCTTCGATTTCGCCAATTAGCGTGTTGTTACAGTCCAGTTGTCCGAGTAATAGACGACGACCGTTACCGACATCATAACTAAAAGACACAGTACCACTGGTCACCAATATGAGTTTACTCAATGGTTCATCTTGGTGGATCAAGACTTCTTTTTTGCTGTGCTGAAAACTATTACCAGCAAAAGCGAGTAACTGTTCGACCAAATTGGTTGAAAAATGATATTGAAACATCTAGATGGCTCTTCGGACATATGTCCTATTTATTAAACTATAATGACGTTAGCATGAATTTTTCAGTTTTACGCTAACTCACACCGTTTAAGTAGTATCGGTTTTATCTCAGCGCTGTGGCGAAGAATTTAACAAACGATATTACCATTAAACCCCCACTTCCCGTGTTAGAGCTAATTTATTGGTGCTAATTTCTAGGGGCTTGTGGGTTAGCCTTTTTATTCTGCTCGATACGTAAATTCGAGCATAAACTATATGCTAACGCAACTTAGGGGAGAGGACAAATGAGTTGGGAATATTTAGGCTATTTAGCCTCTGCTTTTTTGGTCGTTTCTTTGATGATGAGCGATGTTGCTAAGTTGCGTTGGTTCAATTTAATGGGCTGTATTTGTTTTACTGCCTATGGCGCACTTATCCAGGCTTGGCCGGTGGCGTTAACTAATGGTCTACTGGCACTAGTTAACACCTACCATTTGGTTAAATTACAAAAAGATCAACGCTGATATTTAAGTTCACCTGCAATCCACGTCTGCTCGACTTTAATATCATCAATTTTATCTTCGCTTACGGTAAAGTAATCTTGGTCGATTAAGATAAAATCGGCCCACTTTCCTTGTTCTAAACTTCCCAGTTTATATTCTTGAAATGCAGCATAAGCAGCATCAATAGTAAATGCTTGGAGTGCTTGTTCTCTGGTTAGCTTTTCTGTTGGGCGCCAGCCATCTTTGGGTAAATCTTGATGGTCTTGTCTGGTGATAGCGGCATGTAGACCATGGAAAGGGTTTGCAAGCTCCACTGGAAAGTCAGAACCCGCCGCGACTCTACTTCCTTGCTTTAAGAATGTTTGCCATGCGTAAGCGCCACTAAGCTGTTTGTCGTCTAGGCGCTTTTCGGCCATATGCATATCGGATGTGGCATGAACAGGCTGCATTGATGGAATAATATCTAACGTTTTAAAGCGGGGGATATCATCCGGATGGACAATTTGTGCGTGCTCAATGCGATTTCTGAGCAGTCTTCCACCTGCTTTTTTAAAAACGTGTTGATATGAGTCTAGCACGATGCGATTCGCTCTATCACCAATGGCGTGCGTGTGCGCACTGTAGCCGCTGCGTATGGCTTGGGTGATTAATGCTTCAAGCGTCGCTTGGTTTTCGAGCATTAACCCTTTATGACCTTTGCGGTCATGATAGTCGCGAATAAGTGCCGCACCTCGACTACCAAGTGCACCATCAGCATAGATTTTTACACTACGAATAGAGAGTTGATCTCGTGTATCTTTGATCACTCCAGCGTCTAACATCTCTGCGAGTTTGGGGGAGCTTGCACTGAGCATAGCGTAGACTCGCAGAGGCATTGAGTGTTCCTTGGTGCGTGCTTGGTAAACCTGCCATGTGGTGTAGTCAATCCCGGCATCATGGGCTGAGGTAATGCCTAAACTCAGTAAGTGTTCTCCGGCTTTATTTAGCGCCTTGTTTACCTGTACATTTGACTGTTCTGGGACATGAGTGCGAATAAGGTCTTCTGCCTTGTCGATAAAAATCCCGCTCGGCATGCCGCTATTCAATGTAATGATTTCACCGCCTTCAGGTGTCTTTGTTGATTTCGAAATGTTGGCAAGCGCCATCGCTTTTGAGTTTACCCAAATAGCGTGACCATCTACTCGAGTGAGCATGACAGGCTTATCTTTTACGTATTTGTCGAGATCAGCTGCGGTTGGGAATTGTCCGCCGGACCATAAGGTTTGATCCCAGCCTCGACCTATTATCCATTCACCTTCATGGGCTTTGGCGTAGTGGCTAAGCCGTTTTCCTACTTCTGCAATGGTTTTGCTACCGCGCACGTCGAGTGTGAGTAAATTATTGCCAAGGCCAATGATGTGACCGTGTGCATCAATTAAACCGGGCAATAGGGTTTTTCCCTCACCATCAAACTTGGTTGCACTCGGGTATTGAGTACTGAGATCCTTTGCACTTGTTTTTACGACTTTACCGTCTCTAATGACCAAAGAAGAAAAGCGCTCAATTTGCTGTGATTTAGTGGGCGTATAGCCATTTACATTGTGAATTAAGGTTACTTGAGCTGTTGATGACAGGCTAAAGCTAGCCAAAAGCGCGAGGAATGTTTTTTTCATTATATTGTCCTTCACTGAGAGTGTTTATTCAGAATAATCATCTAACTCAATAAAGCCAAGTCTTTGAGTTGAGAGTATACTTGGGTTTTAAAGGAGTGGAGTGTCAAAGTGAAGTTGTTTGTTGTATACCTAGGTGGCCGTATTCAAGGTTGCCATATTGAAATGCATGATGTGCGCTTTGTCGCGGCAAATACAATTGAAGAAGCTTATCCCAAATTAAAGCAGCAATGGGTTGGTGATAAAAACTCGGTGCATATGGATAGCTACACAATCATTGAACATGCCGATGGCTATGCCATTGAACTTACCGAAGAGCGTGTTGAGCAAGCTGAGCATTTGTATTTTGTGAACGTGGGAGGATATAAGCCAGATAGTTTAGCTGAGGCGCATGACTTTGGGCTGTTCGTTGCGACGAATGCGGATGAAGCAAAAGAGAAGGCAAAAGCGTTTTTGCTTAACGGTTTTAGCCATATTCATAAAGACGATTTACATGATGTAGATGACTGTTTTGCCATCGATTTATTTGATCAAAACTTAAATATCAAGCTCACCCACAGTGGCCAATCAACACCGCTTACCCCTTTGTGGTTTGGTTATCATCCTCTATAACCAATGTGAGGGATACTTTAGCCCTCACCCTCATTGTTTTCATCGTTATCTGCTTTTATGGCTATTTTAATAGCGACAATCACGACGGCAAACATTAAAAAAGGCAGTGCAGCTAGAGAGTACTCGACAATGTGGCTGTCTTTGTAGCTAGGTTGCAAAATAAAATGGCCACCCACACACATTAAGATCACTACAAACAGTAAAGGTAGCATCATAATCTCTTTGTTCTTTTTGTGTTTTTTCATTCTGAACTCAGCTAATTATTCTTTCATTGAATGGTGAACACTCTCTCACACGCGGTGCAAAAAAGCCTTGATCGAAATCAGTGCGGCGGATTATACCAATTCACTCTGAGTTAGAAATAAAATTCATGAGTTTATACCAATTGTATTAATTAAATAAGCTATTTGAAGCGGAGGAATAGCTTTAGTAGCGAGGCAAAAATTTTGCTATTTAGTTGTTCTAAATGAGAAATTTTTAACGACGCTAATATGGTATTTCACCCTTCAAATTGGTTGGAGAGTTAATGCAATTGGTATTATTACTTGGGAGGGGGGAAGGTCCGTGGTATAACGAAAACCTGTCGCTGGAAAATCAAGCAATAAATTATGACCAAAAACAATAAACAAACCATTGTTATCAAGCTCGGCACAAGTGTCTTAACTGCAGGCAGCCAGACCTTAAACAAGCCCAGGCTTGTTGAGCTGGTAAGGCAGTGTGTAACGTTACGTCAAGCTGGTCATCAGGTCATTGTCGTATCTAGCGGTGCTGTTGCTGCTGGGCGCGGTGTATTGCAGCAACAAATTGGTCATTCACTCGCTGAAAAACAGATGTTAGCTGCGATTGGGCAAGGTCAATTAATCCATTTATGGCAGTCATTGTTTAGTATTTACGATGTCACTGTGGCGCAAATGCTACTGACACGGGCCGATCTTGAGCACCGCGAACGTTACCTAACGGCACGGGATATGCTCACTAAGCTTCTAGAACATCATGTCGTGCCGATCATCAACGAAAACGATGCAGTGGCAACGTCTGAAATAAAAGTTGGCGATAACGATAACCTCTCAGCCTACGTCGCAATTTTAGCAAATGCCGATAAATTGGTATTACTCACCGATCAGCATGGTCTTTTTACCGCAGATCCCAGAGCCAATCCTGATGCGCAGTTGATAGAGCAAGTAACACATATAAACGACGAACTTAGAGCACTAGCTGGTGGCAGTGGCACACAACTTGGCACGGGTGGTATGGCAACTAAGTTGCAAGCCGCCGACATCGCACAACGAGCAGGCGTTGATGTCGTGATTGCAAAAGGTAGTGAATACGACATTTTACCGCAAGTACTTACGCAAACCGCACCAAGCACGACGTTTTTGAAGTTTGACGCTCCGGTTGGAGGGCGCAAGCGCTGGTTGCTGTCTGGCCCTAAATCAACTGGTAAAATAATTTGTGATAATGGCGCAATCAATGCGGTATGTAATCAAGGAGCAAGTTTACTAGCAAAAGGCATCGTGTCGATTGAAGGGCAATTTAAACGTGGTGAGCTGGTTCAAGTGTTTTGCCAACAAGGCACGCTACAGGCACAAGGTTTAACTAGCTTAAGTAATCAAGAACTTGGTTTGGTAATTGGCCGCCATAGTAGTGAATTTGCGCAGTGTCTTGGCTTTGAAAGTGCTGAGGAAATCATCCACCGTGATAATTTGGTACTCTTAAATCAACATAGCCAACAAGAAGTATTAAATTAGCCTATAAATTACTGTAAATTCAGAGGGCTGTTCTACACTTATCAAGAGTCAATTTTATTGAGAGGCCTTGAATGTCTATTAGCTATTCACCCTGTGGTCACGAACTTACTTTAGAGCTCTTGGCGCAAAAGAGTGAACTGGTGCTAATGCAGGCCCTTGAGCGGGTTATCTCTGATGTTTGTGGGGAAAGCTATGCATTTTATTTCAGTAAAAGCTTATCGGAAAAAGAAGTCCCAAAGTCTATATTTGTGAGCCATCGCGACTTTTGTGTTGTGGTGGGACCGGTAGATGCCGTGGTAGATAAATTACAGCAGCGTCAAGATGACAAACACCTCATTCAATACCACGGCGATAGTGTTATCCCGTTTTATCACCAAGCTCAGCTAGTTGGTTTTTTATATATAGAAGGCCAAGTAAATCTCACCACTGCGACTTTAATGAAGCACTTACTCACTGTTTTTGCGCATCAAATGGCAACATTGCACTTTGCTCGTATCGATCCGCTTTCCGAGCTACTCAATCGCCAAACGTTTGATGAAAAAGTCATGGAAATAACCAATGGGGACGGGTTTACGGTATGTCGTGATGACAGTGAAGATCGCAAGTGGTATTTAGCGATGGTAGATATCGATCACTTTAAACAGGTAAATGACAATTTTGGCCATGTGATTGGCGATGAAGTGATCCTGTTGGTGGCACAAAAGATCAAAGCTAACTTTAGAGCAGAAGACTATGTGTTTCGCTACGGCGGTGAAGAGTTTGCAGTGCTATTTCAAAGTCACAATGACGATTCTGCTGTAGTGGCACTTGAGCGCTTGAGAAATGCAATTGCCTCTAGCCGATTTCCGCAAGTAGAGCATGTTTCTGTCAGTCTAGGTTTTAGCGAAGTGGTCGATACACTACAAGTTTCTGAGCAAGTTCATAAAGCCGATCTTGCGCTTTATCACTCAAAAGAAAATGGCAGAAACCAAGTCACAAACTACCTCGCTTTAGGGTTAGCTGAATCACAATACGCATGTGCAGAAATAGAGTTGTTTTAAGCTCCGCTTATATATAGCGCTTAAAGATTATGCTAAACTCCCCAACCTATTTTTTAGCGAATTTAGCAAAAGGTTTGGGAAACGTTATGCAATTTGTAAGATGGTTTTTAGGACGTCTGATTTTACTTTTTGATTTTATTTTTACCCCGCGCAGTAAAAAACGTGCCGCAGAACAACAGCAAAAGCTAGATGCTATGACGGCAAACCTAAAGTTATACCAGTTTAAGGCATGTCCATTTTGCGTTAAAGTGCGCCGTGCTGCCAAGCGTGAAGGGCTTAAGCTTGAAACCCGTGATGCCAAAAATGATGAGCAATATCGCCAAGAGCTGCTAGAGCAGGGCGGTAAGGTGAAGGTGCCATGCTTGCGAATCGAGGAGCAAGGCGAAGTTACTTGGTTGTACGAATCCAATGACATTGTTGCTTATCTAGAAAAGCTGGAAAAAGCAGCTTAATTCACGCGCCTTACTATGCGCTAATCAGGCGCTATGCTAGCATAGCGCCATTAATCGACTAATCCATTTTTAAGAGAATTTTGATGACTATCCGTACTCGTGTCGCACCCTCTCCAACCGGTGATCCGCATTTAGGAACGGCTTATATTGCCTTATTCAATTATTGCTTTGCCAAGCAGCAAGGCGGTGAGTTTGTATTACGAATTGAAGATACCGATCAGGTACGTAGTACTGTTGAATCTGAGCAAGCTATCATGGACAGCCTACGTTGGTTAGGGCTTGACTGGGATCATGGTCCGGATGTGGGTGGCGAGTTTGGTCCATACCGTCAATCAGAGCGTTCTGACTTATACAAAAAGTTTGCACAGCAGCTTGTAGATGATGGTAAAGCGTTTTACTGCTTTGCGACGGCTGAAGAGCTAGACCAAATGCGTGAAGAGCAGATGGCAGAAGGCTTACGCCCTAAATATGATGGCCGTGGCTTACGTTTATCTGAAGAACAAGTAAAGGCAAACCTTGAAGCTGGCAAGCCTTACGTAATTCGCATGAAAATCCCAGAAGAAGGCACGTTTAAGTTTAACGATTACCTACGCGGTGAAATTGAGATCCCATGGGAAAACGTAGACATGCAAGTTTTGTTGAAAGCCGACGGCTTCCCAACTTACTTCCTTGCAAACGTAGTAGATGACCATCACATGGAGATTAGCCATATCTTCCGTGGTGAAGAGTGGATCAACTCTGCGCCTAAACTACTAAAATTGTACGAAGACTTCGGCTGGGAAGCACCTGTACTTGGTCACCTACCGCTACTTCGTAACCCTGATAAGTCTAAGCTGTCAAAGCGTAAAAACCCAACTTCAATTAACTACTACAAAGAAATGGGTTTCTTACCAGAAGCACTACTTAACTATTTAGGTCGTATGGGTTGGTCAATGCCGGATGAGCGTGAAAAGTTCACTTTGGCTGAGATGATTGAACACTTTGATATGAAGCGCGTATCGCTTGGTGGACCTATCTTTGATATTGACAAGCTTAACTGGTTAAACGGTCTGTGGATCCGCGAAAACCTAACCGATGCAGAACTTATCCAACGCTTTGTCGACTGGAAGTTTAACGGTGATATGTTGGCTCGCGTACTTCCTGAAGCCAAGGCACGTATCAACACGCTATCTGATTTGGTGGGGCTAGCCGGTCACTTTGTGGCGGGCTTACCTGAATACGATCCAGCGTTATTAACGGCTGGTAAAGCGGACGAAGAAGTGGTTCGTCAGGCACTGCAATTCTTTATTTGGGAATTAGAAAAGCTGCGTACGTGGAACAAGTCTGAGATCTTCTCTATCGCAAAGGCTGTGGCGACACACCATGAGTTAAAGATCAAAGAGTTCTTAGAGCCTATCTTCGTTGCTATTACTGGCAAAACCTCATCGACTTCAGTAGTAGATGCGATGGAAGTGTTAGGGTCTGACCTTTCTCGTGCGCGTTTAAGAGTGGCACTAGAGCATATTGGTGTATCTAAAAAGCAAGCTAAAAAGCTTGAAAAAGCATACCGTGAGTACCCGTCTATTGCATAATAGCGAGACCGTATTGCAAAAGCCGCTGATGTAGCGGCTTTTTTATTGTCTGAAATGTATCGTGTTTACCGCTGTCCTTGTGCCATCAACACATCAAGAGACTGCTTTAATAGTTGAATTTGCTCCATACTTAAGCCTGCTTTTGCCATCATTTGTGCTGGGATACAAGCGCATGATTGCTCGAGGGTTTTACCTGCTTGAGTTAAGTGAATGAAGGTTTGTCGTTCATCATCAGGATTTTTGCTACGGGTAACGAGGCCACGCTCTGCTAAGCGCTTAAGGAGCGGTGTTAGGGTGTTGCTATTGAGTTCAGCTCGCTCGCCTATTTCTTTCACGAGTTGTCCGTCTTGCTCCCATAAAATCAATAACACTATGTATTGCGGATACGTGAGCCCAACCTCTTTGAGTAATGGCTGATAAAGTCGTGTAACCTGTCTTGATGCACTATATAGCCGAAAACAGATCTGGTTATCGAGATTGAGCTGCGGGTTAGATTGACTCATTTAGTAACTTTTCAATATCTTTGGCTATTTGTTCAGGTTTGGTGATTGGGGCGTAGCGCTTAACGGGGTCACCCTGCTGGTTAAACAAAAACTTAGTAAAGTTCCATTTGATTTTATTACCAAATAGCCCCGGAAGCGCAGACTTTAGGTATTGATACAGTGGGTGTGCTTTATCGCCATTAACCTCAATCTTTTCCATCATCTGAAAATCAACACCATAATTGATTAAGCAGCCTTCTTGAATTTGTTTTGCATCGCCGGGTTCTTGCTTACCAAACTGGTTACAGGGAAAGCCGATGATCACAAGTCCCTGATCCGCGTATTTTTGGTGTAGCTCTTGGAGTCCTTCATATTGTGGTGTTAATCCACACTCACTGGCCGTGTTAACAATAAGCACAGCTTTGCCTTGTAAGTCGGTAAAGTGATATGCCTGACCTTGTAACGTGTTTGCTTCAAACTGATAGAGTGTCGTCATTTTTAGTCTTTTGTGATTTAATCGTGTGCGATTAAATTTAGACTAAGTATGACCCTTGTGCAACAGCAGGTGAAATTATTTTGCAGGAGTATGTTGATATTTGACGCTTAGCATCGCAAGCCGCCTGGTGATCAATGCGTGATCTTGCTTGGGGAGATATTTTAAGTGTGTGGTTAAATAGGTACTAGTGGAATACAGCGCACGGATCATCTGGTTGGCCTTTTCGATAAATGCTTGTGTTTCTTGGGTATGGCTACAAGCAATATGGCCTTCGAGATGAGGGAGGTTATTCGCTATTGGTAGGGAACCCACTAGGTGTGCCTTGTCCTTTGGAAAGCTCTGCTGAAAAATAGCGGGGTAGGCTAATATAAAGTCGACTTTACCTGCACTAAACTGCTCGATAATGGTTTGTGCTGAGGTTTTATACGGTCTAATGGCAACATTTTTGGGTTCAAGTAGCGCTAATGCGGAGTCAATGGTATTGCCATAAGATTTGCCAACCTCTTTGATGATAGTGGCCTGTGGATAGTAAGCCATTAAACTTGCCAGCGACTTCAGTTTACCGGTGGCATTCACAAGGCTGGCATCCATCGGGGTGTGTTGTTTGAAGTAATATAATCTATGGCTCGGATATAGGTGGATGGGGATGGTAAACAAGAAGGTTTGCTGGCGACTTGGGGTTTTTAGGCGAGACACCGCGCACACAGGCTCTTCGCTTGCTAGTAATTGGTTAAGCTTGGTTGGGGTGACAATGTTAAAGTCAAAGTAATCTCGGCCAAACTGGTTTAAAAGCAAGTTGTTGGTATCTGACTCTAAACTATGGGCTTGTCTGGTAAAAAGTCTTTGCTCATCGGCAGGTTCATTCGAGATCAGCAATATTTTTGCGTTGCAGCACGCACCAAATAACAGCAGCATTAGCAGTAAATATTTCATTATTGCTCCAACCCAGTAAAGCAAACACCAGTTTACTATAGAACATTATTACTCGGAGCTGCGAAGTTTGCGGCAAAAACATGTCTAAAAGCCTAACAAACATCAGACAGATGTATATAAATTGGACGCAAAATACGGTGCCAAATCAAGATAAGTGGTTATTTAACCTTAACTCTTTGTGCTGAGTTTTATAACCTGTCATCATTGCAATGATTTTTACCTATGGGGCAAATAAACAATGACCAAAGTGTGGGATGGATTTATCCGCGGGTTTCACTGGCTGCTCGTAGCAGGACTAGTAACCTTATATATTACCGGTGAAGAAGGCATGATGGATCTTCACTTTGTTACTGGCTATTTATTGTTAGCACTGATGGCAGCGCGATTAATTTGGGGTGTCATTGGTAGCCAAACCGCTAAATTAAGCGCGTTATTTCATTCACCTAAAGCAATTTTATCGGCCATTAAATCAAAACAAAGCCATGTAGGACATAATCCTGCGGGAAGTTTGATGGTGCTGCTATTTTTTGTGCTGATCCTTGTCCAGCTTGTTTCTGGCTTGATGACAACAGATGATATTTTGGTGGAAGGCCCACTTGCACAATATGTATCTTACGACTTAGTTGAATTAGCAGGTGATATACATCACACCAATATTGAGCTGTTAATTGCGGCCATTGCACTGCATATATTTGCTATTGTGGTGTATCGCCTAAAAGGTCAAAACCTAGTAAAGACATTAGTTACTGGTAAGCAAGAACATGCAGTCAGCACGCCTGTCATGAAATCGGGTGTTGTTGCATACCTTATCTTTATTGCACTTTCAGCTTTGTTACTCTTTACGTGGGGCGCTGAGCCATTACAAGGGTTAATGTAACTTAACTCTAAACAGAGGTTAGCGAGGTCATTGTTTTCAATAACTTCGCTAACTTTTAGTGCCAAGTCCGGTCAATGTAATATTTGTTAACAGATTATCGTAACAGATATGACCTCTATTTCAGAAAATTCTGGTAACATGGCGCAGTTTTATCATAGAGGTTAGAGAAAAGTAGCGATGTTAGAGCCGTATTATCAACAACAAGCAAATGAGATCACCATTACCAGAGAGCAGGGGAGTTTATTTGCAAAAGGAGTCGCGGACGACTACAACCCACTGCACGACATCGATGCAAAGAAGTTTTGTGTACCGGGTGATCTACTTTTCTCCTTAGTGTTAAAGCACTACGGCTTAAGCGAGAATATGGAGTTTAGCTTTGTGGGCATGGTTGATGAAACAACAACCCTTACATTGCCAGAAGGTGCTGCGCAATTTGATATTACCGCAAATGATAAAGTGATGCTGTCAGTGTCGCGCACTGGTGAAACCAGCACTTGCCCAACACTCATCAATAGTTTGACGAGAAATTACGTAGAATTTTCAGGCACTACCTTTCCTCATGTGATCATCCCATTGATGGGTGAGCAAGAAGTTATGATCAACCCTGCAAGGCCGATGGTGATATACGAATCTATGTCTATTCATATGGATGATATATCGGTAACGGAAGTAACATTGGAAGCGGCTAAGCCAGAGTTTAGCTATGAAGGCAAACGTGGCAAGATCAACCTGCGTTTTAACTTGCTGTCGAATGGCACTAAAGTCGGTTATGGTGAAAAGCACATGTTAGTTTCTGGGATCCGCGAGTATTGTCAGCAAACCGTTGATGATTTGATTGCCTATTACAACGATAGAAAAGTAGCATTAAAGCCGTAACCTCCCAATACACGCTGACGCACCAGTCAGCGTGTTGCCCACACCGTTTTCCTTTGAAACAATAATTCATCCACTCTTCAGCTGTCCGCTATACTGTTTAGATAAAATGTAATTGAATTAAATGGTATTACTGTGCCGTATGCAGACTTGCTCAAACCAGAAGCCTCACAACAAACATTACTAAAGTGGCAAAAAACAGTCGATTTGATGGCGAAGATTTTTTCGGCGCCTGCTGCGTTTGTGGTGCAAAAGAAAGAAGATGGCTTTGCAGTGATGATTGCAAGCGACCAAGAAGAAAACCCGTATCCTGCTGGTGGTTTTATACCGCAAGAAACCAATATCTTTTGTAAGCATGTTGTCGCTAATAATCGCAATCTATATGAGCAGCACGCCAGTGTAAATTATCAGTGGGACGATAACCCTGAGGTTGCCAATGATGGCTTTGAGTCTTATTTGGGGGTACCTATCCATTGGCCCAATGGAAAGTCGTTTGGCACTTTGTGTGTGATGGACTTTAAACCCACGAATTACGGCGCTCCGTTGGTTGAATTTATAGAGCATTTGCGCGATATGCTAGAAGACGATTTGGTGATGATTGAGCGCTATAGCAAAATCAAAGCGATAGCGATGCAAGACCCGTTAACTGAAGTATTAAATCGTCGTGCGACTGAAATACTCGGTGAACATAAGCGTGATATTGCGTTAAAACTGGGTGGTGCGCTTTACTGTGTCTTTCTTGATTTAGATGGTTTTAAACCAATAAATGACAGCTATGGTCATGAAGTTGGTGATCAGGTGTTACAAAGTTTGGCTGAAGCCTTGAAGGCCGCAAGCAGCGAAGATGATATTATCGGGCGCTATGGTGGTGATGAGTTTCTGGCTATTGTGCAGCGAGATAATGAAAAAGCCGTCAACGACTTTATTTTTCAAAGCGAGGCTAATTTCTATCAAGCGTTAAAAGAGAAAAAGCTCCCCAAGTGTGGATTTTCAGCGGGATTTGCCAAGTGTGAAAATAAGTTTGAAAGCATGGCTAGTTTATTTTCTCGGGCAGATAAACACATGTATCAGCAAAAACTGAGCTGAATGCTCGATGTGATCTAAAGCATATAGGCGACATAGTTGCAGACAAGGCATGCCTTTTGTGAACAATGGCGATTTTACGTAAAAAGCTGGACTAATAAACTAGCCATCACAGACCACCTTTTATCAACTACCGCAATGGCTAAATAACATCTGCTATTTAGCTGCGAAAATTACCGTCATCAAGTTGTTAAAATGGCCAAGATCGGAGAGAATATAGCAATCTTTGTTCGAATTTAGCGTGGCCGAGTTTTGGTTCGGTTGCCAATGCCATAAGTAGAATTTCAATGTCAAATATGAGTATTCCGCAGGAAGTGTCGCGCAGACGTACTTTCGCGATCATTTCACACCCTGATGCCGCCCAGCCTTTCAACGCTTAAAACCACCTTTCATTGCACACCACATTCACATCTCTACGTACTGAATTTAAAGGCTTTTTGTCTTTTTCTCGTTTCTTTGCTTTTCAATGATGTTCAAGCGTAACCTCGGAAAGTGTGTACAAACTTGAGTACAAATCGCCATATTTACCGTATTTAGCGAAATTTCATGACACAAACCTAGCTGTAGGCCCCGTGGCTACTGGGTTTTGGCAAAAAAATACCTATATTTTATATGCCGAAAATCGAGAAATGATGGTGAGACGTTCGCGATTATCTCTAATTGTTTGCCGGTTGAGTTTGTTACCGGTTGCTTTCTTACTGTCCTAAAAGTTCATTTGTATGGACCTGATCTTCTGAACAAATCATGCATCTTTCTGACCATCAATAAGTGATGAATCAGGCGATGATAGCTTTACATTGATTTTCAGGAGAATGCAGATGACAGCAGTAGCGCACCAAGTAACCCCTTTTCTAACGTCTTACGAAGTTATGGCTCGTTACCACATTAGCTATACGACGCTCTGGCGAAGAATAAAAGATGGCAGCTTGCCGCAACCTCGTATCAACCGAAATACACGAAACAAGCTGTGGCACATTGAAGACTTGGAAGAGCATGAAAGGAATGTTAACTAAGTCGTCAAGCGGTATTTGTCCCGAGCTCAATAATCCAATTGACGCAAAATTTCAATCCCCTGTACTATTGGCTAATATGGAAGATAGTGTATGCTGTATTTACATCCAGTGTTACTTGTGCTGTCTTAGGTTATCAAGCATACAATAGTATAAGGAAAAAATGTGCTGAATTGTGTTGAGTGTGGATTTTCTTATGAAGATACTTTAGAAAACTGTCCCCGTTGTGTTGAATTGGATGTCACTGAGCGGCCTGTTCTTGTTGCTGTCGCTGCTATGACAGCGGAATTAATAACCACAACCGGCAGCTCAAAATTAGAAGCAAAAATCGGTGAACTTTGGCCCCAAAATGATGGCGTGAGTTTCAAGCTCATCTCTGAAGTAGAAAGAAAATTTAAGGGAAAAAACAAATTTCACAGTTACTTTTTAGAAAGTAACTCATTAAATTCAGCACCCAATATACTTAAAACATATATTAGTAAAAACATTACATTTTCAGTGCTCGTAGAAAAATTCATGGATTCTCTTGTTTCTTCGGCAAAAGAAGTTGGTGTCCATAAAGTTTCTGGCGGTAATATTGTTTTTATGCACTATAAAAGCCATGAAGATACCGATATAGGGCGATTATTGGCAATCTGGGTAACTAAGAAAGATGGTTTTGATTTTGACAAAGAGAGCTTAGTGCCAAAAGATAGTAGTCATTTAAACCTTGACGCGTTGAGACAAGCAGCATTGTTTGATCTTACTTTATTTGATGAGGTCTATCCAAAAATTCCTTCTGACGATACTTATTTAAAATTCATTAAGGGCGCATCTGGCGGTGCCTTTTTTAAAATTGCGTTTGGTTGTGATGAGAGGAATGTAGGTAATGTCGATTCAATAAAAAATCTTCGACAGGCAGTAAGTGATTACCAAGATAAATATAAATTATCTAATGATTTCTACATGGAAGCCAGCGCAAAAGTTGAAAAATTACTTGAGACAGCCCAAAAGAATGGAAAACCTATATCACTATCAACGTTATGTAATGCCGTTGACGGTTTGTTACCTGATGACTCGTTATTAAAGGGAACATTCGAGTCTTTTGTTAACAATAGTGGCTATGAAATTAATCATCATATAGAACCTACTTTAAATAGCGTTAAAGCAGGGCAGACCATTGAGGTGGTTGCAGGTGATAAAAGCTTTTCAGCTAAAATATTAAAAAAGCAAATTGGTCCGGCGGGCTCCGGTCATTTAGTCGAATATGAAGACGGGCGACTAACATTTTTAATCGTTGACCAGGAGCAGAAGAAAGAGCTAGTCAAGCTCGTGACTGCTAATACAGAAAATGAATAGCGAAAATTTTCAGTCATTTTTTAGTATCGTAAGTGAAAGTTCGCCAACTATGAACGATGGCGAACTAGTACTTTCGTTGTCTACTAAAGTCTCATCGCATCAAATTGAAGAAACGTTAACAAGTGTAGGGTACTCATTTGACGACGTTAGAACTATTCGGCAAGGAAAGGTAAACCTCTCGCTCAATGCATCCGACTGGTCAAGTAGTTGTCCAATTTATCTTAGTTGGGAGGACTTATTTACTATCGTTGAAAATACGTCGAAATTACCTTCATATTTTTACGTTTTAGAAACAATGGAGTCCTCGTTAGACGACATACAAAATAAGCGCGCTCTAGAGTTATTTTGTGCCCTCAGACAGTTACTAGCTTCATTAGCCGATCAATGCGAACCTCCCCAGGATGGATGTGGCAAAGGTTCCCGTAAGTTGTTTTACATAATTGAAACGGAAGATGGTGTGGTTAAGTATGACTTTAAACCTACTCTATTGTGGAGTGAGCTTAAAGAAACATTTACTGAAGATGGTCAGCTATCTTTGATTGAAAAGTTACGCAAGTTAATTGCTCTGGGTGATAGTCAAGATTCTGAGAGAAGATCCGTTATGCGTTCTGCATTTCATGAGATTATTTCTACTTGTCATTCTAGCTCAGAAATATTTAAAAAAGTCATAAATTCTATCGATAATTTTCATAAACGCTATGAAGAGCATCACGATATTTTTGTGAGACGTTTTAGTATAAACAAAGTTCTTCATGAGATTAATGAGAAAGACTTAAATTATACTTCTAAGATTAATGAAATCTTGTCGAGTGCACAGAACAAAGCGTTGACGATACCAGGAGCTTTAATTGTAATTGGAGCTGTGATGAAAATTGATCAAATGATTGATGGGGTTGCAGTTGCAATTGGTATGTTGATGACTACACTGATCGTACACCGCTCCCTAAATGTTCATGAAAGCACGTTTGATCACATAGAAAAGCAAATCACTTCAGAATTTAAACGGTATGATGTATTAAATGAGAAGGTTGAAATAAGAAAAAGGGCAAAGCAAACAATCTCTGAATTATCAATTTTAATAGATAAAGCTAAGAAAAACTCTGGTTTCATGAGAAATTCTATATGGCTTATTTGCTGCTTAGCCATAGTTTTTGTGATTGTTGTATTGAATGATGATCGAAGTGGTGTTGCTTTTTCTAAGGTGCCACATCAAGAGTCAAGCATTATATCACAGCAGAAAAATAGTGATGTTATTTCTGGAAACGCTATTTCGATAGATGTTGTATCTGAGTCGAAGCCTAATAAAATGTCAGTTGAGGTGAGCTCTGATTCTAGCGCTATCCCCAAATTACCAGTTGAAGAACAGTCTGCCCCTAATGTAAAGAAGGCTTCAAGTATAGAAGAATAACCCGAGTCTAAAAAACCATTAGACTCGGTTACTTTCAAGAGTTCCAACTCCTTTTATTTGATTTTAGTAATTTATTTACTGTCCGAAACGCCAGTTGAATGGAAAGCCTGTCGGCTCGATGATGGTTTCTAGTTGTTGATACCAAACGTCGTAAGCATGACGCATTTCATCCAGGTACTGATATTGGTTGTAGATAGCATCCAACCCTTTTTTGCTGTGGCCAATCATCAACTCGGCAACTTCTTGCGTCGTGATGGCCGACATTCGTGTTCGCATCGTTCTGCGAAGGTCATGCATGGACCAATGTTCCATCTCAACACCAAGCGACCTGCGAGCCCAGATTTTCACATTGTTAGGAATAGTGGTATCAAAGCCATTTGTGGCAAGCTCTTCTTGTCCGTTCGCGGGAAACAAGTAAGTTGATTTGCTCATCTGCATCGCCAATTCAATCAGCTCAATTGCAGGCCTAATCAATGGTCTCATGATTGGCGCTCCAATTTTCTCACCTTGTTTGCGGATCTCTATAGGCACTGTCCACATTGCTGATTGCAAATCAAAGTGATGCTTTTCAGCTTGAATGAGTTCTCCCTTGCGACCGCCCAATAGCAGAAGCAATTTTATGTAGATGCGGTTCTTCTCAGTAATTTTTGACTCATGTAAATAGCGCCAAAGTATCCTGATCTCGTTATCGTTTAGCACCCGAGTTCGTTTGCCTTTCTTACCGCCAACCTTTTTTGCTGTGATCCCAGCGGCAGCGTTAATTTCCAAAATTTGTTCATCAATCAGCCAGTCATAAAACTTGTGCAGCACAGACACCAGACGTTCTGTGTTTGAAGGGGACGACTCCGAAACCTCACGAAGACAGTTTCGTAAGGACAATTCATTGATGTCAGTTAATGGGTACTTGCCAAGTCGGGGCAGCAAATATATTTCACTGCTGCGTTTTTGGTAGTGCCACGTTTTCTCCTTTAGCCCTTGCTTACCGGCAGAGTCTATCCAGTCTCGAAAAATCGATTCGAAGCTTTGGTTGGCAGAATACTTGGCCCGTTCCTGCTGTAGGTAGAGCTTGGGGTTTCTGCCCTGGTCGAGTACCGCCCTTAACCTATCCAGCTCATTCCTGGCTTCAGCAAGCTTCATAAGTGGGTAAGTACCTATGTCTACTCGCTGTTGCTTGCCATCGAACCGATAACGAAACTGAAAAACAATTTTGCCCTTGGGCGATACCCGAGCACTTAGCCCATCTCGGTCGGCTTTTACTACGGTTTCTTTTGCTTCTTTATTTAACCTGGCATCGAGCCAGCTAACTGATAACGCCATGTTATAAGCCCAGCCCTAGTTTTGATTTTAATGATTGTTTACGTGATTCTGCTTTGGGTTCTGGCGCTGTACTCACCGAAGTCACTTCACCATCTGGTACATGGTCATCCACCGGTGCAGATGTGGTGGATAGATTGGGTTGGCTCATTTGAATTAAGCCAAAGGTGGCCAGCATCCGCAGACGCTCAGCGCGTTCCCGTGGCGGCGTCTTTTCCAATTCTTTGAGCAGTTCTGGGTGGCTCCCTGGGGGAATGTTGACGACAACTCTCATGATCAGGCCCCATAAAACCAGAAGCCTCGGACGTTCGCCAAAACAGACTGTTCCGGCACGATGATCTTGCTTCGTGAAAAAATCTCCTTGGCCGCTTCCTTATAAGCCAAGGCTCCCCCTCCGGCGATCAACACCAAGTCCGCATTGATGCTTTCGTCACGCATTGATTGGCGCATGGCTGTAAGAGCAACAGGCGCTACCTTTTTCATGGCAGCATTCAGATAAGGTGAAATATCGACTTTTTCTCCAAATAGCAGGACCTGTAAGTCCCCGGTTCTCATGGCTTTTTCAAGTCGATCCATTCCGACTTTGGCACCGTGATCTTCTGAAATCAGCTTATCGATTGTTTCCAGTAGCACGGACATTGCCTGAAGACTGGTTCCTGATGAGCTGTAGCGAATTTCTCCGGCCTCAAGGGCAACCCAGTCAACAGAAAAGAAGCCGGGATCGATGACGACGACGCGACCTTCTTCAATCAAGCCCAAATCTCCACCTGTTTGAACCAGATCCATGTAGGCACCGGCAGGCTGCGGCAGCACTTTGACGTCATGAACAGTGATGCTGCGCTTAGGCGTCACTTGATGGACACCTTTTAAACGCTGCACAAGGTCAGACTTACGTTGTGGTTCATGAAACTGGGAAACCGGTAATCCAGTGACAACCAAATCGATGGAGTCAGTTTCAGCCATTAACAAGGCGGCATGAAAAAGCGCCTTATAGGTTTTTGTGGTGGGATACTCCGGGTGAAGCTCTCGTTCCCAGCCTTGAAGGCGTCCAGCAGGCACACCAGCGGCCCAACGCTCATTATCGACAGACACATACAAACAAGTTTCATCATCGCCTCCACCGATACGCTCCGGCATACGATCCGCAGGACCGGCACCCGCAGGCAGAATAATGGTTTTCGGTTCACTGCCTGATTGGCCAATTGCCAGCTTCAGGTTTGAGTAACCGATATCTACGCCTAGTACAAACATACTTATCTCCTGTGCACTCAAAGTGCTCTAACGGTTTTCAACCAACCGCGCTGTTCACGCTTGGGCATTTCCAAGTGCTCTGGCGGTTCACTCAAATGTCATTATCAGGATTCGGTGCACTGACGGTGGGCAGAAAGGTGACAAATTCTTTCATCTATCTGCCTATTGCATTTTCGCAAAAGTATGAGAATAGGCTCTGTTTGGCGGCGGATGACTGAGCCAAAAAAATCGAGACGCCAAACGTCGTTTGCATTCTGGCCTGAACTCGCCAAACGGTTTGTATCTTCATGGCGATACGTCTTTTTAGGCGTTTTTAAGTGAAATCGGCCTGTATCCCTTGTCAGGTATGGGATTGCACGAGTTGATTTATATCGAGACGCCAAACAGTGATTGTTACGGCAGTTTTACGTTTGGCGTTTCGATCCAAAAGCCAAACGGATAGTGGTTTTGGCTTTTGGGGTTAATTGGATGGGGAAATTGGTTTGGTAGAAATCGTCAATGAACAATGGAAATCAGAAGTATCAAATTTATTGCAGCAAGAAACTGACAGGCTAAAAGCGCTGGCACGAGCTGAAGTTGATGACTTTTGGGTTACCCATTACAAGGTTCGTGAAAATGAGCCCTTTAAAGATTGGGGGCTGCTTGGTGTCCGTATCAGAGACTTTAAGTATGGCTTTGGCATAGAGTGGTACATCAACAGCTTTCACGGTCAACGAGGCAAGCGCGTGGTTTTTAGTAAGGGACTGCGTATCTCAAAGACGAAACTGAGATACTCATTTTTGGACTGCCAAGGTCTAGCCAAAGAATGGGAGTTAGCGCTGGCCATGGAGAAAGAAGGTTTCTTCAGTGATGTTCGACGCCAGGTCGATAAGCTCAACATGTTGCGTCGCAGAGTGAATGCCTATTGAGTTAACTGCGCTACTTCACTCGCGGCAACTGGTCCCAGCGTGTTGTATAAGCGGGAGACAAATGCTCTCGCTTCATTGACCAATCTTTCTTCGTACCTTGTCCAGCAAAGAAAACCTTTCCGGCACCGCTTTGGTTAATGGTGTCCAATACAGACATCAACTGCTGGCTATTAGAGCGGGTAGATACGTCATCGAATAGTCCTGGTTGAAACATGCCTGGATCGTAAAAGTCAGACAGCATGACCCCCGCTTTGGCATAACGAAATCCATCCTTCCAAATCCGCTTGAGTAAGTGATTGGCCAGCTCGATAAAATCCCGCGTATCACAACTGGGTATCAATAACTCGCCCGATGCGGAGTTACTGTACTGCGGCTCGTTGTCCTTAAAGGGGCTGGTACGTATGAATACGGTCATCACTTTGGCTTGCTGCTGTTCTTTGCGAAGCTTCTCAGTGGCGCGGGTTGCGTATTCACATACGGCCTCACGTAACAATTCAAATTGCGTTACTTTTGCGCCAAATGAACGGCTACAGACGATTTGCTTCTTAGTTGGCGGGATCTCTTCAAGTTCAATGCACGACTCACCATTGAGCTCTCTGACGGTTCTCTCTAAAACCACTGAAAACTGGTCTCTGATGGCTCTAGGAGAGGCATTGGCGAGGTCTAGTGCTGTGGTGATACCCAACGCATTTAAACGCTTAGAAAGCCGTCTGCCAACGCCCCAAACATCATCAACCGGGACTAATGCGAGCAATCGACGTTGCCGATCTGGATTGGTCAGGTCTACAACCCCTTGAGTGGCTAGATACTTTTTGGCGGCATGGTTCGCCAGCTTGGCGAGTGTTTTAGTCGGTGCAATGCCTACACAGACGGTGATCCCAATCCAGTGGCCTATGCGCGCTCGCACTTGTTGTCCGAACTCGACAAGAGATATGGCCGACTCAATACCGGTTAAGTCCAAAAACGCTTCGTCAATGGAGTAGACCTCTACTCGTGGTGCCATCTCCTCCAAAGTGCGCATCACTCGACTGCTTAAATCTGCATACAGCGCATAGTTGGACGAGAATGCCAAAATGCCATGGCGCTGCATTTCAGCTTTGATCTGAAAGACGGGTACGCCCATTTTAATACCGAGTAACTTAGCTTCACGCGAGCGTGCAACCACGCAACCGTCATTGTTGGACAGCACCACAACCGGCGTATCTTTTAAATCAGGACGAAACAGCTTCTCACAACTGGCGTAAAAATTGTTGCAGTCCACCAAGGCAAATACAGGCATGGGATAGTCACAACTTGCGGCGCATGTTTCGCACCACATTGGTGACCACACCAAATATCTCTAACTCTGTCCCTTCAGGAATATGGATGGGCTCATACGCCTGGTTTCTTGGGAGCAGCTTGACGCACGGCCTCAGTTGCAGCTCCTTTACCGTGAGTTCACCATGGATGCCCGCGATGACAATGTCACCGTGTTCTGCTTGAACAGAGCGATCAACCACCAGAATATCATCTGGGTGAATCCCGGCATCAATCATTGAGTCACCTTCAACACGCACAAAGAAGGTTGCAGCCGGTCGCTTGATGCAGAGCTCGTTGAGGTCGAGCGTTTGCTCAACATAATCCTGCGCTGGTGAGGGAAAACCAGCAGAAACACGTTCCATGAACAATGGGATACGAAGGCGCTTGGCTTTGATGAAGGCAAGTGCGCCGCTATGGCCTATCAGCGAGACACTCATGACGAACCTCGAAAAAAATAGAATTAACACTGTTTGTTTATACAGTATCTAATGCTATGCTGATTTCTACAAGTAAAATTGTAGGTAAACTGTAGTTGTTCGAGTAAGACGTTGTGTCGTGGGTGATTTCTTTTTTGTGTTGAAAAGCTTGATGTGGGTGATCGCTCGCCCTCGTCAAAGCCTGCAAGGCTTGGACAATACTGCTTCTGCCTACTGCTCTTGTTTCTGTTACTGATCCTGTTACTGCTACTGGTTAACGCATGGGTCGAGTAACCGTCAGATAAGGCTTGTTTAACCCTTCGCAAAGGGTTTAAAAACAGTTAGTAAAATTCTGCTTCGTATTGAATTTACAGGCTTAAGGCGAAGTCAGGAGAATCATTAAAAAGCTCAGTCGAACTCAGTTCAAGCCTTTTGCAACCGTTTGAAAAGGGGTTGGCTAAGCCATACGTAAAGGGTATCGGTAAGGGTTACCTAAACGGTTTAGCTAAGACTTTCTGAAAGGCTTAGCCAAAGCCTTCATACATGGGTTCACCCAGTATAAAGATTAAAAAAACGCTGAGGTATCCAAGGTGCATTTTGTACAACCTGTGGCACAGTGAAATAACCCAAAGCGAACAACAGAATTGAAGAGGAACCATCAATGACAAGAGCCCCTGCGCCATTTCCGCTAGAGCGCCTCGCGGATATCCCAGAAAGACCAGAAGATTTTAGATTGCTGGAGCGTATTCCATTAACGCGTGAGCCGCAGTCCTGGCCACTTGAACTATCTCCTGTAGTCGGTGACGAACAGCCAATGGTGCTGCTCGATACAGAGACAACCGGACTGTCTGCCGATGATGAGTCCATTATTGAGCTTGGTATGGTTAAGGTGCTTTACAGCCCCTCTGCTCAGCGGATTGTGTCGATTGTTGATGTGATCAGTTTGTATGAAGATCCCGGCAAGCCTATACCCGAGCTGATTACCGACTTAACCGGTATCACCGATGATATGGTGCAAGGCCAGCGCATTGATGATGCACTGGTTGCGAGTTGGTTATCCGATGATCCGCTGGTGGTCGCGCACAATGCACAGTTTGATCGTCCTTTCTTTGAAAAGCGGTTTGCCGCATTAGGCCATCTATCTTGGGCCTGTTCAGCCAGTGGCATAGATTGGAAAGCACTGGGCTTTGAAAGTCGAAAGCTTGAGTACCTGCTTCTTCGCTTAGGTTGGTTTTATGAAGGACACCGAGCTGCAACCGATTGTTTGGCGATGGCCTGGTTGTTCCATTTGTTGCCCGAGTCCGTTGCAAACTTATTGTCTGAAGCAGACAGGCGAACTGTGCTAGTTCGTGCGTTTGGTGCGCCGTTTGATGTAAAGGACTATCTAAAAGAGCGTGGTTACCGCTGGCATGACGGCGTAAAAGGTGCCAACAAACATTGGTGGTGCGAAATCAGCGAAGACGAGTTACCGCAGGAACAAACTTACCTGGATGATTTGTATCATCGTGGCTCAGAACATGCCCACTATGACTACAAAGATGCCCGCAATCGATTTAAAGCTTTGTAGCTCTCTACAAGTTAAGCCTTGCATATTTGAAAACCTTTGGAAAATGGAAAGTGAACTCATGGTTTAACCAACAAGAGGAATCTTTCCATGTACCAAGACACCTACATTGAATACTGGGGCGAAATCTTCGTCTCTGCCCACATCATTGAATTTGGCATCACGTTCGAGCGCTTTCTTAAAGATCCATGGAAGCATTTGATGTCCTGTGGCCAAGAATCTGCACCGGACGCGATTGCTGAAGGGATGCTGCCATTGCTACCAGCCCAGGCAGAAGTTGCCAGGCGCATTCGGGAGAGTGAACAACGAGCCCTGATGTCTACAGAGTCGGACAAAGGGGTATCGCATCGCGGTAACATCGTGGTGCCATTGGTTCGGGTAGCGCATTGATAGCGGCTATCATCAATGGCATGAAACAATGTCTTCACTCCTATACCTGAGCGGCAATTGCAATCCAGATCATAAAGTTGCCGCTTAGTCTTCCCTACAAAATAATTTGTGATAGGATGATACCTAATAAAATTAATTAGGTTGAAGCCTATTCAGTGTTTTATGGCAATATGTCCAGCTTCAACCGGTAGAGATTGCTAAGTCATTGCGGATGAAGAGCAGCATTGAGTGATGCTTTTCAATGTGATTACGCGATGTCGATCCTTACTTTATAAACAGAATTTTTAAAAAACTGGTTGAATTGGATAAACAAGACGCATGACAAATGATGGTCTGAAACAAACGGTAGTGGCGAAGTCAGATAGGCTTTCGCAGATAGCGCAGTTGCCACAAGCAACCAGGGATCGCATTGCCCACATCGATTTCACCTTATTGTTTAAGGGAGAAGCGGTGCGAGCGGATTTAGTCGATCGCTTCAGTATAGCCGCCGCTCAGGCAACGAAAGACTTCACAATGTACCGAGAGCTTGCACCAAGCAACATTGAGTATGACCAAAAGCTCAAGTTGCATAAACGTGGTGAAGCATTTGAACCCTTGTTCGACTATGACGTTGTTCGAACACTGGCAACCATCAGCCAAGGGTACGGCGATGGCTTCACTGGAAAGGTAAAACCGCCTCTGGCCTGTGAAGCGCCTTATCACTTAAACAAGCCAAGCCTATCTATAGTGGCGAAGGTCACCGAGGCCATTCACAAAGGCAAAGCCTTGAGTATCACCTATGTGTCGTTATCGAGTGGTGAAACAACGCGCGAAATTGTGCCGCATACGCTGGTGGACAATGGCCTGCGTTGGCATGTTCGTGGTTTTGACCGCAAGCATGGTGAGTTCCGTGACTTTGTGCTGACTCGAATTAAAGCAGCGGTTGTGCTTGAAGACTCAAGGTTATCTGAAGCTGAGCTCGAAACCCAGGACCGGCAATGGAATCGCTTTGTAGAGCTGGAGTTAGTGCCGCACCCACGCATAGAGCACAGTGAAGCGATTGAACTGGATTATGGCATGAGGGGTGGCGTTCTTAAGGTTGAGATTAGAGCAGCAACCGCTGGGTATTTGCTTCGCCAATGGCATGTGGATTGTTCCAAAGCACACAGCCTTCAAGGCACTGAATACCAGCTTTGGTTAAAGAATACTCCGACACTCTACGGGGTCGGAAATTTGAATTTAGCTCCAGGGTTTAACGAATGATGTTCGACGACAGTGAACATTGCGTAACCCATAAACGAATTATGACGAATTAAAAGCAGGAATTAGCAAATGACAAGTTTACAACAACGTGCCGAACTTCAACGCCAAATATGGGCGATTGCCAACGATGTCCGAGGCTCGGTGGATGGTTGGGATTTTAAACAATATGTACTGGGTACGCTGTTCTACCGTTTTATCAGTGAAAACTTTGTCAACTACATCACAGGCGGAGATGAGAGCGTTAATTATGCTGCCATGTCTGACGATGATGAAAACATCAAGTTTGCTAAAGAAGATGCCATTAAAACCAAAGGCTATTTTCTTTACCCTAGCCAGTTGTTTAGTAACGTGGCGGCCAATGCACACAAGAATGAAAATTTAAATACGGATTTGGCCGCTATTTTTGCTGCAATCGAAAACTCAGCCAATGGTTATGATTCAGAAAAAGACATCAAAGGCTTGTTTGCGGATTTTGATACCACCAGTAATCGTCTGGGTAATACGGTAGAGGCAAAAAACAAACGCCTGGCAGCCGTGTTAAAAGGCGTGGCAGGTTTAACCTTCGGTAATTTTGAAGACAACCAAATTGATTTATTCGGTGATGCCTACGAGTTCCTGATTTCAAACTATGCCGCCAATGCGGGTAAATCAGGTGGTGAATTTTTCACCCCTCAGCACGTTTCAAAATTGATCGCGCAGTTGGCCATGCACGGCCAAACCAGTGTGAATAAAATCTATGACCCTGCGGCGGGTTCGGGCTCGTTGCTCTTGCAAGCTAAAAAGCACTTTGATGCACATATCATTGAGGATGGTTTTTTTGGTCAAGAGCTCAACCACACTACCTACAACTTGGCGCGTATGAATATGTTTTTGCACAACATTAACTACGACAAGTTTAATATTCAGTTGGGTGATACCTTAACCGAACCACACTTTTTAGATGATAAACCCTTTGATGCCATTGTCTCTAACCCGCCTTATTCAGTGAAATGGATTGGTAGCGACGACCCAACCCTAATCAACGATGACCGCTTTGCGCCCGCAGGTGTTCTCGCCCCAAAATCAAAAGCCGACTTTGCCTTTGTGCTTCATGCACTGAGTTACCTATCAAGCAAAGGTCGTGCAGCCATTGTTTGCTTCCCCGGTATTTTTTACCGTGGTGGTGCTGAGCAAAAAATTCGCCAGTACCTAGTAGATAACAACTACGTTGAAACTGTGATTTCACTGGCACCTAACCTGTTCTTTGGCACCACCATTGCCGTGAATATTCTTGTGCTGTCTAAACACAAAACCGACACCACCACCCAGTTTATTGATGCCAGCGGTTTGTTTAAAAAAGAAACCAATAATAACGTGCTAACAGACATCGACGACGAAAAAAATCCGGGTCATATTCAGCAAATTATGAAAGTGTTTGCTAGCAAAGAGAATGTGGAGCATTTTGCTAAATCCGTTGATTTGGACGACATCGTTAAAGCCGAATACAACCTATCGGTGAGTAGTTATGTTGAGGCCAAAGACAATCGTGAGGTGGTAGATATTGCAGAGCTTAATGCAGAGCTTAAAACCACTGTTGCTAAAATTACTCAACTTCGCAGTGATATTGACGCCATTGTGGCGGAAATTGAAGGTGGGGAGGTTGAGGTATGATCGGCTTAAGTTTTATAGAGAAACTACTTGATGGTGCATCTGTCGCACATTTTCCCCTTGAAAAAATTGCAAAAATTAAACATGGCAAAGATTGGAAGAAGCTAGCTTCGGGTGACATACCGGTTTATGGGTCAGGCGGTATCATGGGTTATGTTGATACGTATTCGTATGACAAGCCCACGGTATTGATTCCTCGTAAAGGCACTATCACAAATCTGTTCTATGTGGATTCAGCATTTTGGAATGTAGATACAATATATTACACAGAGATAGATGAAACTAAAATTCTGCCCAAATATCTATATTACGTTATTAAAACAATAGATTTGATGTCACTTGACACAGGTTCTGGTAGGCCAAGCTTGACTCAAGCTATTTTAAATAAGCTTTTGATTCCCATGCCATGCCCAGATAACCCAGAAAAATCGCTGGCAATACAAGCTGAAATTGTACGCATTCTGGACGCATTTACCGCCATAACCGCCGAGCTGACCGCCGAGCTGACCGCCGAGCTTAACATGCGGGAAAATCAATACAACTACTACCGCGAACACTTATTAAGTTTTGATGAAGGTGATGTTGAGTGGAAGACGTTAGGCGATATTGCTGAAATTGGAACGGGAAAGCATGATACCAGAGATGCAATCGAAGATGGAGAGTATATATTTTATGCCCGTGGTCGTGAGCCTTTAAAACTAAATACTTTTAACTTTGACGAAACAGCAATTATTACCGCTGGTGATGGCGCAGGTGTTGGTAAAGTTTATCATTATGCTCAAGGAAAATATGCTTTGCATCAAAGAGCTTATCGCATTGTACCTGATGACTCTATGCACCCAAGATTCGTATACCATTATATCTCGGCTTATTTTAACGACTATATTCAAAAAGCTTCCGTGAGCTCATCAGTAACATCGCTTCGCAGACCTATGTTTCTTAAATTTCCTATACCAGTTCCACCTCATTCAGAGCAAAGTCGAATTGTAGAGATTTTAGAAAAATTCGAAACATTAACAACGTCAATTCAAGAAGGTCTCCCTCGCGAAATTGAGTTACGTCAAAAGCAATACGAGTATTATCGTGACCTGTTGTTGAGCTTCCCGAAATCTCATTCACATGAGGCGGCTTAATGAGTAAAACGCTAACGGAAATAGCAGAGTTGTTGCAATCATCCGGCAAAAAGGTGCAGTTAATCTATGCCTTTAATGGCACAGGTAAAACACGTTTATCTCGTGAATTTAAAGAGATCATAGCCCCGAAAGAGGATGGGCAAGATGCGCTGATTGATGCGGAGCAAGCGCCTCTGTCGCGCCACAAGATTTTGTATTACAACGCGTTTACGGAAGACTTGTTTTACTGGGATAACGATTTAGATGCTGATGCAGAGCCGAAGCTAAAAATCCAACCCAATACGTTTACCGATTGGATATTAAAAGTACAAGGTCAAGAGCCTAATATCACTAGGTTGTTTCAACGTTACAGCAACGAGAAGTTGACGCCTCATTTTAATGAAGACTTTACTCAAGTAACGTTTTCATTTGAGCGAGGAAATGCGGGAAGAGCACAGCATATAAAAATATCTAAGGGCGAAGAAAGTAATTTTGTCTGGAGTATTTTTCATGGGCTTCTAGAGCAAGTTGTTAGAGTCATGAATAATCCTGATGAAGAGGATGATGAGAGCTTCAATCAGCTAGAATACGTGTTCATTGATGACCCCGTTAGCTCATTAGATGAAAACCATTTAATTGAACTTGCAGTTAATTTGGCGGAACTAATCAAGTTAAGCAAATCTGAGAAGCTTAAATTTATCATATCGACACATAATCCGCTATTTTACAATGTGTTACACAATGAGCTTAATGCGAAAATCTGTTACTTGTTGCAACGTTTTGAAGACGGAACCTTTGATTTAAAAGAAAAAAAAGGTGGCGCGAATACCAGTTTTTCTTATCACTTGTATATCAAGCAATTGATTGAACAAGCTATTACGAACAATGAAATACAGCGTTTTCACTTCAATTTACTGCGCAACCTTTATGAGAAAGTCGCAGCATTTTTGGGGTACGCAGACTGGACAGCTCTATTACCAGAGAGCCGCGAGCTATACGCCAAACGAGTGATGCACTTTTATAGTCATCGTTCATTATCAAACGAAGAAGTTGCAGAACCTACCGAACCTGAGAAGCAGATTGTTAAGTTTCTACTTGAACATCTATTAAATAACTATGGTTTTAAACTGCAAGGAGCACAGAATGACTAGCACAACAAAGCCGATTGCAGAATCAAATAATTTTATTGTCTTAGACAAATACACAAAGCAAACGCAGATAAGTGAAAGTTACCAGAGCGAAGGTGATTTAGAGCGTGAACTTATTCAAGACCTAAGCAACCAGGGCTATGAATATTTACCTGCTCTGACGACACCCGATGCCATGATGGCGAATGTGCGCAAGCAGCTACAAGCCCTTAATAAGGTCGAGTTTACTGATGCCGAGTGGGCTCGCTTTTGCGAGCAGTACCTGAACACACCCAGCGACAATATTCTCGACAAAACTCGCAAGGTGCACAGTGACTATATCTTCGATTTTGTTTTCGATGATGGCCATATCGAAAACATCTACCTGTTCGACAAGAAGACCATTGCTCGCAACAAAGTGCAGGTGATTAAGCAGTTTGAGCAAACGGGAAGCCATGCCAACCGTTACGATGTGACGATTTTGGTCAATGGTTTGCCTTTGGTGCAAATTGAACTGAAAAAGCGTGGTGTGGCGATCCGTGAGGCGTTTAACCAAATACATCGCTACAGCAAAGAGAGCTTTAATGCAGAGAACTCGTTGTACAAGTTCTTGCAGCTTTTTGTGATCTCTAATGGCACCGACACGCGCTATTTTGCCAATACCACCAAGCGCGACAAAAACAGCTTCGACTTTACGATGAACTGGGCGAAGTCAGACAATACGCTGATCAAGGATTTAAAAGACTTTACCGCCACTTTTTTCCAGAAAGAGACCTTGCTTGAAGTGATCTTGCGTTACTCGGTGTTTGACGTCAGCAATACTTTGCTGGTAATGCGCCCCTACCAGATTGCCGCCACAGAGCGCATTTTATGGAAGATTAAGAGCGCTTTTAACGCTAAGAATTGGAGCAACACCGAGAGCGGCGGGTACATTTGGCACACCACTGGTTCAGGCAAAACACTCACCAGCTTTAAAGCGGCACGTTTGGCCACCGATTTAGACTGTATCGATAAAGTCTTTTTTGTGGTGGACCGAAAAGACCTCGACTATCAGACCATGAAAGAGTATCAGCGGTTCTCGCCTGATAGTGTGAACGGTTCAGACAGTACCGCAGGACTTAAGAGTAACCTGGATAAAGACGATAACAAGATCGTTGTTACCACAATCCAAAAGCTCAACAACTTAATCAAAAGCGAAAGCGATTTAGCTATATACAACAAGCAAGTTGTCTTTATTTTTGATGAGTGTCATCGAAGCCAGTTCGGTGAAGCGCAGAAAAACCTGAAGAAGAAATTCAAAAGGTACTACCAGTTTGGCTTTACCGGTACGCCAATTTTCCCTGAAAACGCCTTGGGAGCTGAAACCACGGGCAGCGTGTTTGGCCTGCAATTGCACACTTATGTGATCACTGATGCCATTCGTGATGAAAAAGTACTCAAGTTCAAAGTGGACTATAACGATGTTCGTCCGCAATTTAAGAGCATTGAGACTGAGCAGGATGAAAAGAAGCTCAGTGCCGCCGAGAATAAGAAAGCGTTCTTACATCCAATGCGCATTCGTGAAATCTCGCAGTATATTCTGAGCCATTTTAACCAGAAAACGCATCGAGCCTATTCTGGTGCCAAAGGCTTTAATGCTATGTTTGCGGTCAGTAGTGTTGATGCAGCGAAAGCCTACTATGAAACCTTCAAAACATTGCAGGCCGAGGCCGAGAATGGACCCACAAGTAAGCCTCTGCGCATTGCGACTATCTTCTCATTTGCAGCCAATGAAGAGCAGGACGCTATCGGTGATATTTTAGATGAGAGCTTTGAAGTTAGCGCGATGAACAGCAGCGCGAAAGAGTTTTTGAGCGCCGCAATCACTGACTACAACGCCATGTTTAAATCTAACTATGGCGTGGATAGTAATGGCTTCCAGAACTACTACCGTGACCTTGCCCAGCGCGTGAAGAATCAAGAAATAGATCTGCTCATAGTGGTTGGTATGTTTTTAACGGGCTTTGATGCGCCTACGCTCAATACCTTGTTTGTTGATAAGAATTTGCGCTATCACGGCTTGATGCAGGCGTTTTCTCGCACTAACCGCATTTATGATGCGACTAAGACCTTTGGCAATATTGTTACCTTCCGGGACTTAGAGCAGGCAACCATTGATGCCATTACTTTGTTTGGTGACAAAAACACCAAAAACGTGGTGTTGGAGAAGAGCTACAAAGAATACATGGAAGGCTTTAACGATATTGCTACTGGCCAAGCGCGTCGAGGTTTTGTTGATATCGTAAAAGAGCTGCAAGAACGCTTTCCAAACCCAGAAAATATTGAAAAAGAACAAGATAAAAAGGAATTTGCCAAGCTGTTTGGTGAATATTTAAAAGCAGAAAATATTTTACAAAACTACGATGAATTTGCTGGCTTGAAAGCACTGCAAAGCTTAGATACCAGTGATGAACAAGCTGTTGAAGAGTTCAAGTCAAAGTACTATCTGGACGATGCTGACATCGAGGCAATGCAAACCATCGATATGCCGAGCGAGCGTGCTATTCAAGATTATCGCTCTACCTACAACGATACCCGTGACTGGTTACGCCGCGATAAAGAAGGCCAGGACAAAGATAAGTCAACGGTAGACTGGGACGATGTGGTCTTTGAAATTGATTTGCTTAAATCTCAGGAAATAAACCTCGATTACATTCTTGAACTGATTTTTGATCACAATAAGAAGAACAAGAGCAAAGAAGGCTTGATTGAAGAAGTCCGCCGTATGATTCGTGGTAGCCTTGGTAATAGAGCGAAAGAGAGCTTAGTGGTTGATTTTATTAACCAGACAAACCTAGATGAAATCAATGACAAAGCCAGCATTATCGACGCCTTCTTCAAGTTCGCCCAAGCGGAGCAGAAGCGCGAAGCCGATGCCATTATTGCCTCTGAAAAGCTCAATATCGATGCTGCCAAACGTTATATTGCGTCATCACTCAAACGTGAGTACGCCTCTGAAAATGGCACTGCACTTAATGAGGCGCTGCCCAAACTTAGCCCATTGAACCCACAGTACCGAACCCAGAAGCAAACGGTTTTTCAGAAAATTGCTGCATTTGTTGAGAAGTTTAAAGGTGTGGGTGGGCAGATATAAGTGTTTTTACGTGCTGTTCAGGAAGGAAGTTAAATAGCACAAGCGTCTGAAATTTATTGGTTTCTAGGCTGGTTGTCTTTTACGTGGAAGGTGAATTAAAAAAATGGAAAATGAAAACATAGTAAGGTTTTTGTCATCAGACATAAAAAGGAACTCCGCGTCTTCGAAGAGAGAGCCAATCGAAATTGATCTTTCTAATGATGACTTAGATGACGAGCTGGCCACATTTTTTCGTTTTATCAATAAAGTTTTAGATACTGATAATTTAGTCATACTGGCTGGCTCAGGCACGTCTTTAACATTTAATAAGCCTTCTCAGCAGAATAAAGCGCCTATTGCTCCAAGTATGTGGCACCTTTGGGACTATTGTAAAAAAGCAGATGAGAATCTTTTTCAATTGGTTTTGAAGGCAACAAATTATGATGCCCTTCAAAAACATCGTGAAGCAAACGGAGATGCAAAGCCAGACATTGAACTATTATTGTCTCTTTGCGATTCCTCTTTAGCCGTTGGGAACCTTTCAAATCAAAGAACTAATCAAGTAAGTAAATTCATTGAGCAAGCCAAAAACATAATTTTAGCTAAAACCACCTTTACTGAATCGATCCCTGAATCAGACTGGGTTAGTCATGATAAATTTATGCGTGCAGTAGGTAGAAGGAGTGCTCAGCAACAACGACTTAAACTATTCACGACTAATTATGACTTGGCTTTTGAGCACGCTGCATCAAATACTGGTTTTGTTGTTATTGATGGTTTTGAGTTTTCTAACCCCTCTTTTTTTAATCCTATGTGGTTCAAGTATGACATAGTGAACCGTGGGCACTCTAAGAGCAGTGAAGGCGCATACATATCCAATGTGGTTCAGCTATATAAGATGCATGGCTCTGTGGACTGGAGAAAATTTAACGGCAGAGTTAGAAAGCTAGGTGCTGATAGCAAAATTGGTGAACCTGTTTTTATCTATCCAAGCAGTAGCAAATATCAGACATCTTATGATTCTCCTTACTTAGATATGATGACTTCTTTTTTGGAAGTAGTTAAACAACCAAAAACGGCTGTACTGTGCCTAGGTTTTGGTTTTAATGATAAACATATAAATAATGCGCTGACTATGGCGCTTAGGACTAACCCTGAGTTTATGCTGATGGTTGCAACGAAAGACCCATTCAGTGTAACGGGTTCATTTAATGATGAGATTAGGAATCTGCTAATGGCAGCTATTGACCATGGGGATGGCAGAATCGCAATAATGGATTCAACGTTTAAACAGTTTTCTAGTCTGCTACCTGAACGAAGATCAACAACTCCCGAGGACGAACTCTTCAAAGCATTTGAAAAAATCACTGCGAGTATTAAATAAGGGAGACTATTCATGGAGCGGAAAAAGTGGTTTTCCCCGTACGATCCAACAAGACGGATTGGTAGCGTCATTAGCGTATCTGCAACCGAGCTTATCATTAACTTATCTAAAGCGGGATCTGGTGAGCCCAGTTGGTCATTCGGAAATCGAATAGCCGCTGGAGAAGTAAATGAATTTGTATTCATCGACATAGGTGAAACAGCGATACTTGGGCGCTTAGTGAAAGTGTGGATTGAGGGGGGAGAGAGATTAAGTGTTGACGGTTTGGCTGATAAACCATCCGAAAATCATCCAATTGGACTTGTTCAATTATTGGTGAGTTTGAACCCAGCTAATGGTCGTAACTACAAAGGAATTAAACAGCATCCGAGATTAGGTAGCCAAATATATTCAGCTCACCCGTATCTGGTATCAATAATCGCTGAAGGTAAACAAGATGAGGAGCCTGGCCAAATCCATTTACCGTTAGCCTCACTTCCGCATGATGAATCCGTAACTGTTCACGTTACCCCTGAGAAATTGTTTTCACGCCATTGCGCTATTTTAGGAGCAACAGGTGGCGGGAAAAGTTACTCGATGACAAACATCATCGAGCAAGTGATTAAGGCCGGAGGTAAAGCAATTATTATTGACCCCACGGGGGAATATGAGTCACTTGGCTGTGATAGTTACTATGTTGGGAATCATGCAAAAGCAACTCCATTTAATCAGTTAACTTTTCCACATTGGCAGTTTACAGACTCGGATATTCGAGCATTTTTAAGGCCTTCAGCGCAAAGCCAAGCTCCTAAACTGGAGGCAGCTATCGAGAGTCAGAAAATAGTGTGGCAATTTTGGCAGCAACAAAATCATGGCCTTGATATCAATGCAAATTATCTTTTGAACAAATCTGGGCAAGCAAAGGCTCCTTACGAAGCTGCTCTATTATCTATGAATAGCTCTATCCAGACAGCTCCATGGATGTTTAAATACATTGCTGACCAGATTGTAAACGAGTGTGTGTGGCCAAATGGCGGTAATGCTAATAATCCTAACCCCACTATTTGGGGCGGTAGAGCTGATAATGATGTTGGCCACTGTTTAAACCTGATAGCTCGGATTAAAGCCTATTCAAACAACCCCAATTTAAAATGGATGATTGACCCGGATGATAAATTAAAGACATTACCTAATCTTATTGATGATTTCTGTTCGCCAATAAGTAGCAATAATGTGCTGAGATTAGATCTTTCTGAAGTTCCATTTGAAGCAAACTCAAGAGAAATACTTGTTAATGCCATTGGTAGAAAGTTGTTATCTGTAGCCAGGCAAGGTGCAATAAATCATGGTGCACCTCTATTAGTATTTATTGATGAAGCTCATCAATTTCTCAATAAGCGAATTGGTGAAGAAACGAACAGGTTTGAGTTGGATGCCTTTGGTAATATTGCTAAAGAAGGTAGAAAGTATGGTTTAAATACCATTATTGCTACTCAGCGACCACGTGACATTCCTGAAGATGTTTTAAGTCAGATTGGTACACTTATTGTGCATAGGTTGACCAATCAGCTGGACCAAGAAATTGTAAAAAAGGCTGTTGGCGCTATTGATCAACGTTCAGCATCTTTTCTCCCTGTCTTGGGTCAAGGAGAGGCATTGTTATTAGGAGTCGATTTCCCATTTCCTATGACTGTGAAAATGAAACGTCCTGCAAATGCGCCAACTTCGAAAAGCGCTGGCTTTTCTAAAAGTTGGAAACCTTTGCAAAAGTAGTTTCAATTAAGACAAAACTGCTTCGCCACTTCCTAGTCAAATAGGTGCGGTTCTTTTACATCTAATTCACCGCCGGTGAGTTTATGAACCTTCACACTATCGTGTTGGAGGTTCACTATGTTCAAAAACCTATTTTTTCAAACCAAAGTACTACCAGAACTGTCATCGCAACTGGATGCAGACATTCCACGCTATCCGCCATTTCTGAAGGGGTTGCCAGCTGCGTCACCCGAAGATTTGCAGTCCACACAAGACGAGCTAATTGCCAAACTGCGTCAGGTACTTGGCTTTAATCAGCGTGATTTTCAAAGGCTAATCCAGCCCTGCATTGATCATCTGGCTGCCTATGTTCACTTGTTGCCAGCTTCTGAGCATCATCACCACAGTGGGGCTGGTGGTTTATTACGTCATTCGTTGGAAGTTGCTTTCTGGGCGGCACAAGCAGCGGAAGGGATCATCTTTGTTGCCAGTGGCACACCTGTTGAGAAAAAAGAGCTTGAACCAAGGTGGCGTGTTGCGGCGGCTCTTGGCGGTTTGTTCCATGATATTGGTAAGCCCGTTTCAGACCTGTCCATCACAGACGAAGATGGACGCTATCAGTGGAACCCTTTTTTAGAAACCTTATCCCAGTGGACCAGTAACAACAGTATTGAACGCTATTTCATTCGCTGGCGCGATGGACGGTGCAAGCGACACGAGCAATTTTCAATTCTGGTGTTAAACCGGGTGATGACACCTGAGTTGCTAGCCTGGTTAACTCAACCTGGCCCTGAGATTTTGCAAGCCATGCTGGAAGCAATTGGCAATACCGATCCCGAGCATGTCCTTTCTAAATTGGTCATTGAAGCCGACCAAACCAGTGTCCAGCGAGACCTTAAAGCTCAACGAATTTCCGTTGACGACAATGCCCTTGGTGTCCCAGTCGAACGCTATCTACTTGATGCTATGAGGCGATTACTTGCCAGTTCGCAATGGCTGGTCAATCAGCGAGACGCCAGAGTCTGGGTACGAAAATCAAATCAATCAACCCATCTTTACCTGGTCTGGAAAAGCGCGGCTAAGGACATCATTGAGCTGTTGTCCAAAGACAAGATACCTGGCATTCCAAGAGATCCCGATACCCTTGCGGACATCCTCATTGAGCGAGGATTGGCCACGAAATCCGCCTCAAATGAGCGATATGAAAGCCTTGCCCCTGAAGTGCTGATCAAAGACGACAAGCCAATCTGGTTACCCATGCTGCATATATCTGAGGCCGATTTATTGTTCAGCTCGAATGTACCAAGTAGCGTGACGCTGTTCAGCAAATCTGAGTGGGAAGCAACACAGCAAATACAAGCAGAGCCTCAGAGTCGTTCCAGTGAGCATCCAGACTTGCCTGAAGAGTCATCATCAATCGAACATAGAAAATTGGATGAGTCACCATCGACAAACTCGTCCGAGCAAGATGATGAACTTCGTCATGCCAGTGATGTTAATCACCTTCAGGCAAATGAAAATGTTCCGGGTGATGGATGCGAAAAGCCTCACCATTCAAGCGATGCTGCAATCGCGAATAACGCAAACCAGCACCATGCAGAAGCATTGAATCTCCCTGAATCTTTGGCGTGGCTCCCAGAGGCCAGCAGTGCGTTGGTTATGGTTGGTGAACAGATACTGATCCGCTATCCCGATGCAGTAAGGCCTTGGTGTGCTCCTCGAAAACTGCTTGCTGAACTCAGTCAATTAGACTGGCTTGAATTAGATCCTGCAAACCCGACACGTAAGGCCAGAACTGTGACCTCGAATAATGGAGTTCAGGAGCAAGGGTTACTGCTGAAGGTATCGATTTCAAAAGTGCTAACTGCACTGATAGACCTCTCCAAACAAGATGCAGAACCGGCGGCAGCTGTTCAGAACGAAGAGACTTCACTGCGTCCGAGTCGAATTAATACAAGCAATGCTCAAGCAAAAGAGCCCGCCACAAGAGCGGAGCGTAAGCAAAAGCCGATTGCGGCCAATGCGAGCTCAAGTATCGACCCCAAACACGCGCAGCGCCAACAGATGGTTAATTTTGTGAAAGATTTGCCCATCTTACTGACCGATGGCGATTACCCAGACGTGGATCATAGTGCCGATGGTATTCGCGTCACGATTCAAACCTTACGCCAAGTCGCCAATCAGCATGGCATTCCAGCCGGACAGCTGCTTCGGGGGATCTCGGCCAGTGACCAATGCCAGTTTGATGAGGGGGAAACGGTTCTGTTTACCGCTCACGCTAAGCGTTAATCCATTTGACATTAAGCGGATTGCAAACGGTTATTTGCGGAGCATGAATGAAAGAAAACGCATACGAAATGCCCTGGCGCACGAACTATGAGGCCATGGCAGCAGTAGGTTGGCTGGTTGGGGCCACTGGGGCTATTGCCGCAGAAGTGCTGACTGAGCTACCACCTGAGCCATTTTGGTGGATGACAGGGATTTCCTCGGGCATGGCGTTGTACCGCCTGCCTGAGGCTTACCGTCTTCATAAGTTACAGAAGGGACTAAAAGGCAAACCTTTGGCTTTTATGGCGCTGTCGCATTTGCAAAAGGTGATGGCAAAACATCCTGATGAATTGTGGTTAGGGTATGGCTTTGAGTGGGATCAACGTCATGCTCAACGCGCTTATGAAATCCTAAAGCGGGATAAGCAAACCTTGCTTAACCAAGGTCACGGCAAGCAAATGGGTTCGACCTGGATTCATGGTGTTGAGCCCAAAGAAGACGATGTGTACCAGCCAGTTGGTCACACAGAAGGCCATACCTTAATTGTCGGTACGACCGGTGCCGGAAAAACCCGTTGCTTTGATGCGATGATCACTCAGGCCATTTTGCGCAATGAAGCCGTGATTATTATTGACCCCAAGGGAGACAAGGAACTTAAGGATAATGCGCAGCGAGCCTGTATTGCCGCCGGTAGTCCTGAGCGCTTTGTGTATTTTCATCCGGGTTTTCCAGAGCATTCAGTACGTCTTAATCCCCTGAGAAACTTTAACCGAGGCACTGAAATTGCCAGCCGAATTGCGGCATTAATACCATCTGAAACCGGTGCTGATCCATTTAAAGCTTTTGGCCAAATGGCACTGAATAACATAGTGCAAGGTTTGTTGCTTACTTCACAGCGTCCTGATCTGAAAACACTGAGACGATTCTTGGAAGGTGGCCCAGAAGGCTTGGTAGTAAAAGCCGTCACGGCTTGGGGGGAGCAGGTGTATCCGAACTTTAGTGTGGAGATCAAGCGCTTTACCGAAAAGGCCAATACCTTGGCTAAACAAGCCATGGCGATGCTGCTTTTCTACTACGAACGCATTCAGCCCGTTGCCGCCAATACCGATTTAGAGGGGCTATTGAGTATGTTTGAGCATGACAGAACCCACTATTCCAAGATGGTGGCCTCACTGATGCCGGTACTCAATATGCTCACATCAAGTGAACTAGGTCCATTGCTATCACCGATAGCAAACGATGTGGATGACAGCCGGTTAATTACGGATTCTGGCCGTATTATCAACAATGCCCAAGTGGCCTATATCGGGTTGGATTCATTGACCGACGCCATGGTTGGCAGCGCCATTGGTTCGTTGCTTTTATCCGATCTCACCGCCGTGGCCGGTGACCGCTATAACTATGGTGTTGAAAATCGTCCCGTAAATATCTTCATCGATGAGGCGGCTGAAGTAGTCAACGATCCCTTCATTCAACTGCTCAACAAAGGTCGTGGCGCAAAAATGCGTTGTGTGATTGCTACTCAGACCTTTGCTGACTTTGCCGCTCGTACAGGCAGTGAGGCTAAGGCCCGTCAGGTGTTAGGTAACATCAACAACCTGATAGCCCTTCGGGTGATGGATGCCGAAACGCAGCAGTACATTACCGACAATCTGCCTAAGACTCGGTTGCAGTACATCATGCAAACTCAAGGTATGTCGTCCAACTCGGACAGCCCCGCGTTGTTTACCGGCAATCATGGCGAACGCTTGATGGAGGAAGAAGGCGATATGTTTCCACCGCAGTTATTAGGCCAGCTCCCTAACCTTGAGTACATCGCCAAGCTTTCAGGTGGCCGCGTGATCAAAGGCCGCATTCCTATTTTAACCAGCTCTACACAGGCAGCATAAGGAGTCTGTATGCATCATTCTGTCTGTCTGAAAATGACAACACTTACCAGTAAAGAAATGCTCGCTCAGTGGCAGCAACATAACTCCCAGTTCAAGGAAACCTTAAGACTACTTGAAACCGACTGGCCTCATGCTTTGGCTTCTGTGCACTGTTTGGCGGACTATTTAACAGATGCGCTCACGTTAGATGGCCATTCCATCTTTGATTTGTGTCTGTGTAATGGCTTGGGCAGTTATGAAGAAGTCAGTTGTGATGATGACAGTGTGCGCCTGTGGCATTTCATTGAGGCACTGACTTGGACTGCCGCCAGTGCTTTAACGGGGATTCGCCTGCGTGATCCTGACCATTTCGAGTGGGCCGCTGTGGATGGTGTGTATTTCCACACCTGGATGCGTAATCGTCCAAATCGGATGGCGTATTTAGCTGAAGGACGCATCGATGTGCGTTATGAAAGTGGTCATACGACGACAAAGCGGCTTCAACAAGTGATTAAAGCCCGGATTATGACGCCTACCGTTGCAGCCATGCTGGCGCGAGTAGAAGAGGATGTTTGGCATGAGCAAGCATAAGTCGGTTTGGCTGCTGTGTCTGGCACTGATGCTGGAGATTATTGCCATTGGCGTGTTAGTGCCCGGTGATTGGACTGGCCGGGTTATTAGTAAAGAGAAGCAGATGATCCAAAATCAATTGGGCGCACAAACAAGCTATTGGATTGGTCAAACTAGCCATCGCTGGTATCAGTCATGGGTTGTGGATACGCAGATGGAGCAATCTGTGCGTGATTTTCTAATCCCCACTGAAGAGCAGCGACTGCGCTCTAAAGGGATGGAGAGCATGGGAGGCTTTTGGTTTGTCTGGGTAGAAGACCGTATTCAGGCATTTTTTGATGTGTTGTACCAAGTGTTCACTCGATTTGCGTTGCTGATGGTCTGGTTGCCCTTTGCGCTTATTCTCATGTTACCGGCGTTGTGGGATGGCTTGATGACCTGGAAGATTAAGAAGACAACCTTTGATTTTTCGAGCCCTATCATTCACCGCTATAGCATGATAATTCTGGGTTCAGGCGTCATCTTACTGTTTATGGGATTGTTCGCCCCGCTGGCTATTCCACCGGTGGTTCTACCGTCGATGATCATCGGCTTGGCATTGATGGCAGGGTTGGCGTTAAGCCACTTGCAGAAGAAGATATGAGGCCAGTTAGGCCTCATCTTGTAGAGCTAAAACCTTACGCCAACGGTATTGCCATTCTCGTCTTCCGCTGGCAAATGATAAGTATCAATAAGATGACCTTGAAGCCAAATATATTGCGGCATCCAAAACGAGTACTGTCGTATAAGAGCCAATACTTCATTCAGCGGTTTGTTTGCATGAGGCTCGGCAAGGCGAAAGTACATGAATGAGCAATCATCTCGAAAGTACTCCTGAAGCTCTGAATCTGATAGCGTTTCTTTTAGCTGCCTGTTTTGTTCGTCGTCCTCATCATGGGAGTTGGCATAAATTTCAAATAGCTGCTTTTCAGTGAGCATCTCCAAGAAATGGTCTTCAATTAAAACCCCATCACTGGTATCGACATCCATACCATCTTTGACATCAAAAGCCATGACACATCCAGAAGATAACGCCACCTCTGATGGCTTCAGTACGTCATTGGCTTGTACAACCTGATGCCAATGATTAAAGCCAACAGAGATTGCAATTTCATCGAGTGCTTGAGTGTGTGTAATGGATTTTTCACGTTTAAGCTTTCGTGCTTTTTGCTTTAAACGTTCAACCGTGTCAGAGGAAATGATTTTAGTAATTTGCATTGAGTTTCTCCTATTAGCGAATACGGTGCCCACTGCCGAGGTCGCAGAAAAAACCTAAGCAAAAAATAAATTTGATATGCATGTCGTCCCATCCGGGTTTGCTAAAGTGGGCAGCTGGTCTCGACACGACCAATATCCCATCATATCAACCGCATCAAAAAGATCAATTGTTAGTATTGTCTGAGTAGAACCCTCAAAACCTTCAAGAATTCGGCATCTAGCTGACCACTGAACCTGCCAATCCCAAGGCATCCTTCACTTCTCAATTCAAACAACGAGGAGTGACTATGGAACCTGTGAGTATTCCGTCCTATATCGATGACCCGCCGCACTTCCTGCTTTGGAGTGCCGACGAGATGGCTCCCATTCTGTTGGGGCTAGTGATCGGCATTTTTACCGGTAATGCCTTGGTTTTATGCCTGTTGGGGTTGGTGACAACCAAGCTCTATCGGCGTTTTCGTGATGGCCGCCCAGATGGTTTTATTCTTCACGCCATCTACTGGGCCGGACTGTTGCCAACCAAAGCCAAGACGATCCCTAACCCATTTATCAGGAGCTATCTGCCGTGAAGTTCGACGTGTTTTTAAAATCATGGCAAGGCACGCAATTAGAGAACCGATGGCAACGGTTCCTGATTGCGGTGCTGGTGCTATCTAACTTGCTGCTTGCGGTTGCGGCATTTTCTCGCAATACCGTGGTAGCCATTCAACCGCCAACCTTGTCTGAAACGGCTGAAGTGTCACGAAACCAGGCTACTCAGCCTTACTTGGAATCCTGGGGGCTCTACCTAGCTGAGCTTATGGGCAACGTGACGCCGGGTAATGTGTCTTTTATCCGGGTTGCTATTGAGCCGCTACTTTCTCCAGCGGTGTACCAGCAAGTGGTCGATGCACTGGAGATTCAGGCAAGACAGATCCGTGAAGACCGAGTCACGCTCAAATTCCAACCCAGACAAGTGGAATACGAGTATGAAACCGGCCATGTCTTTGTGACCGGTTACTCCTTGGTTTCTGGGCCATCTGGAGATGAGCAGCGCCAAACTCGCACCTATGAGTTTGACATCGATATTGAGCAATACCGTCCAAAACTTAGCTGGATGGATACGTATGAGGGGCAAGCTAGAACGAAGCGAGTTCGTGAAAAGTTGACCCAAGAGCAAAACCGGAGGGTGAATGATGCGAACCAAAATTAGTCGATGGATGACACCAAGCTTAATCGCAATTAGCTTGAGTGGCGTTCTGTTATCACAAGCGTCGTATGCAGACGTGGAATTGCCGATTGTGCCAGCCAGTGTGATGAAGCAGTCTGCTACTGCAAATCCACCGATTCAAAGCAATTCGGTTGCAGCGGATACGCCAACAACGCTACTGATGACACCGGGAGTTAATGAACTGATCCCTGTAGCTCTTGGGCATCTGAATCGGATTGTGACGCCGTTTGAATCGCCTCAGGTGAGAACAACCAGTGATGCACAGACGCAAATCAAGGGGAATGTTGTATATGTGGCCACAGACAAAGAATCACCGGTTTCACTTTACATCACTCCGCCTGGTCAGGAAGCGCCCGCGTTATCTGTCACCTTAGTACCTCGTCGTATTCCACCGCGTGAAGTCATCTTAGCTATTGATGGTCAGCAGTGGCATATTAAGGGCGTCGTGAACCGAAAAGCCGCCACTTGGGAAACAGCTCAGCCATACGTCGATAACCTACGAGACTTACTCAGACGCCTTGCATTAAATGAGTTGCCACAAGGTTATGACATCCGTTTGGCTGGCCAAACAGACATCAGCCCTAAATGTTTTCAGTCAGGTTTAAAGTTTGGTTTTAAGCAGGGGCAAATTGTGACGGGACATTACTTCACCGTCTATGTAGGACTGGTTGAAAGCTTTGCCGATGAGCCGATAGAAGCCAGTGAGATAGCCTGCAATGCACCAGGTATAGTGGCAAGCGCCTACTGGCCTCGCAATATCTTGTTGCCGGGCGAAAAGACTGAGTTGTATGTGGTTGTTCGCAATCATCGTGAAGAAGCGGTGGAAAGTCAACGACCTTCGCTTCTTGTGGGAGGTGAATAACGATGAAAGCACAATGGGAACAAATGAGCCCGAACATGAAGCGGGGTCTATCGGTTGCTGGTATTGCTGGTGGTCTCATCCTGATGGTGATGGCGTTTTCACCTAATCCTGACGATGGCTCAAGCAGTCGGAACAGGCAGGAAACGATCCGGCACATTCTTACGGATACCAATACTCGTGATGTTGGGGTCGATAGTTTGGCTGCGAACGTAAAACTACTCAGTGAGCGCAATGAACAGTTACGTCGTGAAGTTGAGCGCTTGCGTCGTGACGTTGATTCAGGGCGGCTAAGCCCAGGTTCGCCTTCTATACCAAGTGAGATCAATGCGGAGCTGGCCCGCCTTAGAGCGGAGCTTGATGATGTTCGCGCTGGAGGTGATTCAGTAGCTGAAGGCACAAATAGCCGTTTTGAAGTGCCTTTATCTGCCATGGAATTACCTAAGGACGAAAAGCCACTGCCGTCTAACCCAGACGACTATTTTGCCAATGCGCCGCTGCCAGATCCGCTCTATCAGCAGCCAGCCAGTGGCCAAGGTTCACGAGCACGGGATGTTCCATTGCCGCCAATCACGATTCGTATGATTGAGCCTGAAGTGGTTGCTGAACCAGAGGTTGTTGTGCAAGAAGCGCCGCCTTTGTATTTACCGGCGGGCAGCATCATCTCAGGTACTTTGATCACAGGTTTGGACGCACCTACTCACGAGTCTGCAAGACGTGAACCTTTTCCTGCATTGCTGAGGATTCAAAAGGAAGCCATTTTACCCAACCGATTTAGAGCGGATATCAAAGAGTGTTTCTTGATCGCCGCAGGTTACGGTGATTTGAGCTCTGAGCGTGCCTATTTGCGAGGCGAGACCATTTCATGTGTGAGAGAAGATGGTGGCGTCATTGAAACGCGACTGGATTCTTATGCCGTGGGTGAAGACGGCAAAGCCGGTATTCGTGGCCGATTAGTGTCGAAACAAGGCCAGCTGGTGGCCAAATCGATGATGGCCGGATTCCTTCAGGGCTTGGCTGGCGCATTTGATGTGAATCCTGTACCAACGATTCAGACGGGTAATGCCGGTGATACTCAGCTGTACCAGCAAGTCATGAGCCAAGAAGCATTACAAGGCGCTGCGATTAAAGGCACAGGTAAAGCATTGGATCGAGTGGCCAAGTTCTATTTGGACATGGCTGAAAATATGTTCCCAGTCATAGAGGTAGACGCTGCAAGGAAAATTGAAGTCATCGTCACTCGTGGGGCCTCATTGTCATTGGCCACTTCACAAGGGGGAGGTGCAAGAAGATGAAAAAATCCTGCATGTTGCTAACCGATCGAAGTCCGTTTCAGACAATAAGATGTGTATCCAGAGGAGAGTTAACCATGACGACATCAATGCAGAACAACCCAAAGCACCAGTCAAAACAGTGGTCTAAAGCTGGATTACTTTTATTGGCAGTCGGCTCAACCTTATTGTCTGGCTGTAGTTCATTGGGTCTTGGGAGTAGTGAATATGGATGCCCAGGTATGCCTGACGGTGTGCGCTGTTTATCCGCTCGTGAAGTCTATGAGCTTACCAGTAATGGCGCTGCACCCAAGACGATTGATGCTGTGGCGACTCGAATTGGTTCTCCCTCTGGGTATTCACAATCTGATTTAGAGACAGGACTGCTGAGCCATCCAGCATTACCTGAGACGCAGCAGTCTGCACCTATTCGCATTCCTTCAAGGGTGATGCGAATTTGGATTGCGCCTTGGGAGGATGACCGTGGAGATCTGAATTTATCCAGCTACGTGTTTACCGAAATTGAACCGCGCCGGTGGGATATTGGGGTGTCAGCACCTCGAACGGTTTCGCCAGTGCTACGTCCACTTCAGACTCAAAGCGATTCAGCCTCAGCGGGAGCTGATGGTAAGCGCGATAACTTGAGTATCTACGGAGAAACTAACGAATGACAAATGCAGTTCGCACCATTCAAACTCAGCGCCTAATGACCATTGGTGCGCTTGGTTTAATGGCGTTAATGATTTCGGAGCCCTCATTTGCGGGCACCGGTGGTGATGCTTTCACTGATGTGTGGGATACCCTAAAAGATTGGACCCAAGGTACTTTGGGACGGATCGTAGCGGGAGCCATGGTTCTGGTGGGTATTGTGGGCGGTATCGCTCGCCAAAGCTTGATGGCTTTTGCCTTGGGCATTGGTGGCGGTATGGGTCTCTACAATACGCCAACCGTCGTTGAAAGTGTTATGTCTGCAACCTTACCTGTTGTTGCTAGCACTCAAGAAGTCATTGGCACAACAGTTCCAGCAATCAGCGCCGTTTTACTGGGCACCTGATAATATAGACGGCTTCTCTTGTGCAAGGGGAGCCGTCATCTCAGTCTATCGACAATGATTTTTCGATATCGCAGATCCTTGCCATGAGTACTAAAGGATCAAACGTCGATTCTTTGAAGCCAAATTTCTTGTAGAACGTTTGCGCACTACCATCAATAGCATGGACTAAGATTCCTGCTCCACCGACAGCGTTCATTGCTTGTACTGAGCGAACGATACAATCTTTTAAAAGACCTGCTGCAATTCCTTGACCTTGATAGGCATTATCCACCCCAAGCCTAGCTAGAATCACCATGGGAATGGGATCAGGACTATTTCGTCTTAGTGAACTGAATGCTTGCTCTCTGGAAACTGATCCCATGGCAATAGCATAGTACCCAATCACTTGATGGACTTCCGTGTCATTGACCACATACACTCTCGCGGTTCCCCGCTTTTGACTCTTTAACGCCTGCTTTCTTAACCAAGTATCGAGTTCTTCGATGCCACATTGAAAGGCGTTAATCTCGTGATCAGCAGTGAGTAGGGTTGGTGCACTTATTCCCAAGGCGCTTTCCTTTTAAACAGATCTTTCATACCTTCAAGAGTCTGTGGCTCCGCACGAAGTTCGTTATCAAACGCTTCAAAAGCCTTTGCTTCTAGAACAAAATCCCGCTGTTCTGCCAGTATACTATGCGCTTCATTGAGCGCTGCTTGCTGAATGAACACGGTTCTATCAACTTTTTTTAAACTTGCTGCGGCATCGATGATGTCTCTTACCGATGGCAGTACTCGCATGTTGATTGGGGCTGTCTTTGTAGCCATGACACCATCCTCTGTATATCTACTTAATACACAGTTTAAACGGTTCTAGCGTGTAGTCAATAGATACACGCGGTGCTGTTCTTGGAACTTTGAGAGTTGGTTAGTTGTATTTCGACGGTACGTAACTCTTTTTGGTTTAAACCATTGTAAAATTTAACACCTAGAGTATGAAAAAATAGACTTAAGTAAACAAGAAGTCTAGCAGGGAGGAACCTGTCAACTTTCAGAATGATAGCTATACCGTTACCAATAATGCGTCACAACAAGTGGCACCCTAGCAAGGCATCCAATTCTTCAATCTATCTAACCGAGTCCACATAGGACAACTGCATAGACTGGAGCCTCGATTTACATTAACGAGGACTCCTCATGCGAAAACTATCTCCAATTATTCTGGCGCTTGCGCTGTCTCCATTGGTTCAAGCTGAATCTGTGTCTGAAGTGTCGCCCGTTGGCAAAATTGACGGCATGGTTTCTTTACCTGTCACGGGTATGAAAGCGGTTGAAAGTAATGGCCGAATTGTTTTCATGTCAGACAGTGGCCGGTTCGTCATTGATGGCACGCTCTATGATGCCTGGTCCAAAAAGCCGCTTACCAGCCTTGAAGAAATTCGAGAAGCGGGTAACACGCTGGATTTAAGTCGTCTTGGCTTAAAAATGGATGATTTGAATCCACTGACGCTGGGCGAAGGCAAAAAGAAAGTGGTGGTCTTTGTTGACCCTCGGTGCCCGCATTGCCATGAGCTTTTGAAACAAGCCTTACCACTAACCAAAGAATACACCTTCCAAATTCTCCCTGTGCCAGTGCTTGGTCCTGATTCAGAGCGTCAGGTTCGCCAGCTTGGCTGTGCGCGTGAAAAGAAAGCGGCCACCGATGCATTGCTGAATGGCCGGATTGGTAACCTAGAACAGGATGATGCCTGCAACTTAGAACCAATGCAGCGTACCTTGGTGACGGCTCAAATTCTGGGCATTCAAGGTGTACCTTTCATCGTCGCCAATGATGGTCGCATCAGCCGAGGCCGTCCTTATGATCTTTCTGCTTGGTTGGAGGGGCGTTAATGAAAGCCTCTCTGTATTCAGGGCAACGCGCTTCAGAGCTGTTGCCAGTATTGGCCTATTCAGACGATGAGCAACTGTTTTTCATGGAAGACCTGAGTGTTGGCTTTGGTTTTCTATGTGACCCATTGCCCGGTGGTGATGAGTCTGTTGCAGACAGGGTTAATGTTCTTCTCAACAACGACTGGCCAAAAGACACTTTGCTGCAATTTGGTCTGTACGCCTCCCCTGATATTCAAACCGACCTTCAGCGCATGATGGGCTTACGGCATCGTCAATCCGATCCATTGCTCAGGGCGTCGATACGCAAACGTGCGGATTTTCTCGATGGGGGCACGGTTCAACCGATAGAAGAATCAACCCAGACTCAGGTACGCAACTTTCAACTGATTGTCACCTGCAAATTGCCTTTGGAAAGTCCTATACCGACGGAGCGTGAATTAAGTCGAGCATCCGCGCTTCGGGCTTCTTTCGCGCAGGCGCTGACAACGGTTGGTTTTCGCGTTACTGAGATGACTGACCGGAACTGGCTCGCGGCATTAAGTGCGCAGCTTAACTGGGGAAAAGATGCTTCTTGGCGTAATCCATCTCCAATTCGAAGTGAGGCAGATAAACCACTTCGAGAGCAAGTGTTGGATTATGACCGAGCTATCAAGGTGGATAGCCAAGGTCTGATGCTGGGTGATTACCGAGTTAAAACCTTATCGTTTAAGCGCTTGCCTGAGCGGATCTGGTTTGGTCATGCCGCAAGTTTTGCGGGCGATATGATGACGGGCAGTCGCGGTTTACGCGGCAGCTTTTTACTGAATGTCACCATTCACTTTCCTTCAGCCGAGGCGATGCGATCTCGTCTAGAGACGAAGCGTCAATGGGCGGTCAATCAGGCCTATGGCCCGATGCTCAAGTTTGTGCCGGTGCTTGCAGCCAAGAAAAAAGGGTTTGATGTTCTTTTTGAAGCCTTGCAGGAAGGTGATCGTCCCATTCGGGCAAATATGACCTTAACGCTGTTTTCCCCGACGGAAGAGGCGTCGATCAGCTCTGTTTCAAATGCTCGAACCTATTTCAAAGAACTCGGATTTGAGCTGATGGAAGACAAGTACTTCTGTTTGCCCATTTTCCTGAATGCCCTGCCATTTGGTGCTGATCGCCAGGCGATGAACGACTTGTTTCGATTCAAGACCATGGCGACAAGGCATGTGATCCCTCTGTTGCCTTTGTTTGCGGATTGGAAAGGCACTGGCACGCCAGTGATTAACTTTGTTTCCCGTAATGGCCAGATCATGAGTGTGTCCCTTTATGACTCGGGCAGTAATTACAACTGTTGCATAGCGGCGCAATCGGGGTCGGGCAAGTCTTTCCTGGTGAACGAAATCATCTCCTCCTACTTATCAGAAGGCGGGCAATGCTGGGTGATTGATGTTGGCCGCTCTTATGAAAAGCTGTGTGAAGTCTATGGCGGTGAGTTCTTACAGTTCGGGCGGGACAGTGGCATTTGCTTGAATCCGTTTGAAATCGTTGAGGACTATGACGAAGAAGCGGATGTACTGGTTGGGTTATTGGCCGCAATGGCCGCACCTACGCAGTCATTAACCGATTTTCAGATGGCCAACCTAAAGCGTCAGACCCGTGAACTGTGGGAGAAAAATGGTCGTGCCATGTTGGTTGATGATGTGGCAGAGGCTTTGAAAAATCACGATGACCGTCGTGTGCAAGACGTGGGTGAACAGCTCTATCCGTTTACGACACAAGGCGAATATGGCCGCTTCTTTAATGGCCACAACAATATTCGCTTCAAAAACCGTTTCACCGTTCTGGAGTTAGAAGAGCTCAAGGGGCGTAAGCATCTACAACAAGTGGTGTTGCTTCAGCTTATCTACCAAATCCAACAAGAGATGTACTTAGGTGAGCGGGATCGTCGCAAGATTGTGTTCATTGACGAAGCCTGGGATCTACTGACTCAAGGTGATGTCGGTAAGTTCATCGAGACGGGTTACCGTCGATTTCGAAAATATGGCGGCAGTGCTGTAACGGTAACGCAGTCGGTCAACGATTTGTATGACAGCCCTACAGGTAAAGCCATCGCTGAAAACTCGGCCAATATGTACCTGCTTGGCCAAAAAGCCGAAACCATCAACGCGCTCAAAAAAGAAGGCCGCTTGCCACTAGGTGAAGGCGGTTATGAGTATCTGAAAACCGTTCATACCGTCACGGGTGTCTATTCCGAAATTTTCTTTATTACCGAGATGGGCACCGGGATTGGCCGCCTCATCGTCGATCCGTTTCACAAGCTGTTGTACTCGTCCCGTGCAGAAGATGTAAACGCGATTAAGCAGTTAACGCGCAAAGGCCTTTCTGTTGCTGATGCCATCTCCCAGTTGTTAAAGGAGCGAGGCTATGAATAAGTCCACGCTTTGGCCATTTATGGCTTCTATTACTTTGTCCATTGCTGGCAGCGGTTTAATGACCAGCTGGCTCTTAATGAAAACACTCGAACCTATCCACAGCCAGTTGGCGTTAAGTACGCCCATTGCAGTCGTGGATTTTGGGGAGGCGGTGTTGTCACTGGGCCCCAATGCCAGCGAACAAGACATCGAATCCAGGTTGCTTCAGACCAATCAGCAAATTGAAAAGCTAAAAGCAGCCGGTTTTATCGTGCTGGATGCCCAAGCGGTGGTGGGTGCTGATGATTCCATATTTGTGCCAGTAGGCTCAAAGGAGGTGTCTCATGCAGATACTCCGTAAAAGAATGCCTTGGCGGCCATATCTCATTCGCTTGACCGTTCTTGCGTTAATCATGGCCTTGGTAGGCACCTACGCCATGATGCGCTACCGAATAGGTATTGATACCCAGCAAGAGCGCTGCCTGCCTGATACCACGGTGTATCTGATTGACCTATGGAATAAAGAGCCGGTTAAGGATGGTTTGTATGCCTTCCACTCAAAAGGACTTGCTCCGTTATATAACGACGGTACTCGTATGCTGAAACGCCTAACAGGGATGCCTGGGGATGAAGTCAATGTGACTCCTGAGCATGTGCTAGTGAACGGTGCTGAAGTCTCAATCGGCATGGCATTAGCCCAGCGTCTTGGTGTGGCGGAATCACAATTTAGCCGCTCATTGACGCTGCAAGAAAACGAATATTGGTTTTCCGGCGAGGCTGCTACGAGTTTCGACTCCCGCTATTGGAATGCCGTTAAGCGCGAGCAGATTGTCGGTCGCGCTTGGCCGCTTTGGTAGGAGGTGGATGATGAGAAGACTATACCTCTTATTTTTGTTGGTTGCTCCATTGGCTTGGGTTCAAGTGTCCTGGGCACAAGAGCCTTATCCGTTGTCTGACGAGGACAAAAAGATCGTCGAAATGAGCCGCAGCATTTTACAAAGTGCTGTGGATGGTTCATCTGAATTTATCGAGCCTTTTGCACCGGTTGAACAACCTGTGTCGCTCAAACACAGCGATGAATGGTTGATATTTGCATCGTCCTCATTGGGTGATTCGTCACTGAAGCAGCTATTTAAAGAGGCCAGTGCTACCGGCGCTATTGTGTTGTTTCGGGGAATTCCTGAAGGAAAGACGTTGGGGGCGGCTATCCGTGATTGGCATACCCTGATGGCGGGACTTGATCCTGTTCCTCAGGTGCGAATCGATCCTAAAGCCTTTGTGCACTGGCGGGTGACTAGCGTGCCTGCCATTTTCCGCATAGACGATGACAAGGTGACTGCAAGTGCACTAGGGGTTTACAGCAAGGACTGGTTGCAGCGTCAAATTGAAACAGGAAATACCGGTTCATTGGGTCAACGTGGTCCAATTCATTCGATTTTAGAACCGGATTTGATGCAAGTGGCGATGCAGCGTTTGCAGTCGCTTGACCTGGGCGCGTTAAAGAAAAAAGCCATTGAGCGTTTCTGGTCTCGCCAAACATTTACTGACTTACCCAAAGCCACGCAGTATCGGATAAGAATGGTTGATCCTACTATCGTCATGCAGCGGTCACTATTGGATGCAAATGGCCGAACATTGATCCCAGCAGGAACGCGTATTAACCCACTAAAAGCCTTACCATTTACTCAGCAGCTTGTGGTGTTTAATGCGTCGAACGCTGAAGAGGTGGACGCAGTTGCACATTGGCTTGAGGACCAAGATAGGACACAGCGCCGCATTACGCTTATCACCACGCAGCTCGACCGTGCTCAAGGTTGGAATAGCCTCAATGCGCTCGAAAAGACATTGGATAGTCCGGTTTACCTTCTCAATGCCTCGCTAAAGCAGCGCTTTGATCTGCAAGTCACCCCATCGTTTGTTCAAGCAAAGGGGCTCGCGTTTGAAATAGAAGAAATTCCAGCAAAGGAGCTTGTTCATGCAAAAGCTCAATAATACGTATCGTCTGATGCGGACTCTCGTTGTCATGCTTGTCCTGGGCGCATCTATTCCTGCAAAAGCCGAACTGACCTGCCCAGACGCGGGTTTATTGTCGGGCAAGTTGCTGACGGATGTTTGCTGGTCATGCATTTTTCCTATCCGAGTTGCAGGTCTTCCGCTTGGCTCAGGCAGTGTCCCAAGCGGCGCATCAAACAAGTCATTTTGCTTATGTGAAGACAACTTAGGCGTGCCAAGGCCAGGTATTGTTACCAGCATGTGGGAGCCAGCGCGTCTGATTGAATTGGTCAGAACGCCGGGTTGTTCGCCTTCCCTGGGAGGGATTCGTTTACCGTTAGGTGATAGGAGACTGCAAGGTGGTCATGGCGAAGGTGAATACGACACCGGTGATCTCGCTTTCTACCATTACCATTATTACGCCTTTCCACTTTTGGTCATGCTCGATTTGTTCATGGATGGCAAGTGCAATGCCGATGGTTACATGGACTTTGACTTGATGTATTTGTCGGAGTTGGACCCAACATGGCTGAACGATGAACTGGCCTTTTTTACTCAGCCTGAAGCGGCTGCCGTTGCCAATCCATTGGCTATATCTGCTTGTACCGCTGACGCTGCCTCATCAACGCTTGGTAAACCCATCGACCAGTTGTTTTGGTGTGCTGGCAGTTGGGGGCATCTCTATCCGTTATCTGGCCATACCTTAGCCTTTGGCTCATTAGCAGAAAACACCAGCCATTTAGCGGCGCGTGCAATCGCGGCTCAACACAGACGTGGTCTTGCTAGGCGAACAATGGGGAACAGTGCGCTATGCCGACCTGTTATCGAACCCATGCTACCGAAATCCCAATACAAGATGAGTATGTTCTTTCCTGTACCGGAAACTGAAAGTGCTCATGTTATCGGTGAAAGCACCATGAAATGGGGAGAGTGGCGAACGATCCCCGGTGCCGGTGAAGATGCGCTCTACATTCTGTGGCGCTGGCAAGACTGCTGTAACTCGGGAGGTTAACTATGAAACCAACATTTTTTACCCGAGTGTTAGCGGGTATTTTATCTATCACTATGGCGTGCTTGCCCTTACATGGTGTGGCCGCTGATGTGCAGCGCCAATCCGGTCTAAGCGGACAACAGGAAGGTAAGCAATTGCTGCAAAACTGGACGATGCCCGCACTCAATGGCAATACATTGTCGGTGCCGAATGGCAGTGGTAATGAGTCCATTAACTTGCAAGAGCTTTTCCCTGGTATGGATCAGGGCTCATTGGATGTCTTAACGGGCGTTTATGGCTCTGATGCCAGCATGAATCAATTGGGGACGCAGCGCCAAGAGAGCATGGCATCCGAAAGTGGCGCTACGGGTGAGGCGTTTCGTTCGCTACAGCAAATCAAAGACAGGTCGCGGCCAGATATGGTCAATGATCCGCTTTGGGCATTAACCGATGCGGTTCAAACTGACCCAAATCTATTAACACAAAGCTTCCCAGGCTGTGAGTCTCAAGGTGAAGGTAGCCCAAATTACCAGCAATGCGACAGGCTCAATACAGCGGTTAACAGCTGCACTATTACTCACGATTACACGGCAGGCATTATTGAGCATGTTTCAGGACCAATGAACCTTCGCTCTTGTGGTGAGGGATGTCTTGAAGTTTGGATAGGACGAATTGGCGACAACTACTGGAGTGGCCGTTGTAAAGTGTTTGAACAGGCCATCACATTCAAAGTCGTGAACCCCGATGCGATTACCTCAGCCGTTCTTGAGTACGCCAAATGGGATGACTACATGCAAGTGTGGCTTGGCGATCAGAAAGTCTGGTCTGGGCCGAACAATAACTTTCCACCAGAAACGGCTGGCCGCTGCGAGCTCAGTACCAGTTGGGAGCGCAATCCAAATACCGATCTCACTGCCAAGCTAAAAGCGGTAGAACCAGGTTTAGAAGTGCCGGTAAAAATTCGCGTATCGGTTACGGGTAGTGGTGAGGGGTATGCACGCATCAAGGTGCGCTTTGATCCAACCAAGGTGGTGATGAATGATAGTTGGTCGCCACAATCCTGTATCGAACAAGCAGCGGATATCCCGACGAAGTTTTCAGACTACAGCATTCAATGCACGGATCAGCCGTCTTCAACCAACGGATGTACGGTGGTCAATGGTGTTTCAGTTTGTGAATCCTATTTTGCCCCAAGCCCTGTGGCTGGCATATCGCCTTTGTGTCGGCGTGTACAAGTGAGTGTGGATGACGAAAGCTATAAGGGGATTGAAAATCAGGCCTGCCAAGTGCTTGAAGCGAACCCTTCCTGTGGATTCATGTCGTCAGAATGTGCCGAAACCAATGATAAAGGTGAATGCATGCGTTTTACCGATACCTATGACTGTGGATTGCAAACCAGCGATCCAAAGTGCGTGGTATCCAACCTTATGCCGAGTAGTTTTGAGGCCTGTGAGCCTACTCAGACGATTACGCCATTTACTGAAACCAAGCATGTACCTGATTACCAGGTGTGCGAAAAGATCAGCACGCTTACTGAGTGTCAGTTAGAACGACGTGTATCCGCTGAAACACATCAACAAAGCTGGTCCATTGAGCGCGGTTGCTTTAGTTCTGAAACTCTTAGCTTTGTTCCTCAGCACAGCAACACCATGCAAACTGGAAACGCGACGCTGAGGATTTTTGATAATCAAAATACTGAGATAAAAATCACCGAGTCGCCATCCAAGGCAAATGGTTGGAAAACGACACTCTCACTGACGGGCAATAAGGAAACGGTAACTGAGACGAAACCGTCCATTAAGTACCCTGAAATGACGTGTCCAAAAGGAACCTTGGTTGGCTCATTGTGTAGGGTCGTTAATGGGTCGATTATTTCGTGGCATGAACCCCAGGAGGTCACTCGTTCCAGATGCGAATCCGGCTGGAACAACGTCGATTTCGATACTTGCAGCCGAGAAGTTCAGAAGTGTTTGGCTCCTGCGAAACTGAGCGCTTCCATGACCTTCTCTGGCAAGTACTTAGAGCAGGACGTTGTTCATCAATCAAGTGATCCGGGCGTAGACCAATGCTTGATGCAAACGGATCAGTTTACTGCGGTGCAGTGGCAGTGTTTGGATACGGGCACAAAACGAATCGACGGGTTAACGGTTGGTAGTGGCGAGTTGGCTAAGCTTGGAAGTCTTTATCCGGCGGTTGTTTCGTCTCCTGCTCATTTAACCAGTCGTGGAAGCTCTGATGGACTGGGGCTCTCATGCTGGAGGGCAAGAGCGACCTACAATGCTTCGACTGCTCATCCAGAGTTCAACATGGGCAGCTCAGATAGCTGGGTAGATGCCAATGGTAATACACAAACCATCGTCAATAACGGACAAAACACAACCACCAATACGTGTGCCGCGCTAGAGCAAAACCCGGCCTGCCAGTACGTCAGAACCGAATGCACTGAAGGCGGGGCTGGTCATGAAGGCTTCTGCTATATCCAAAGTTTGGTGTATGACTGCGGACAAAGCGTCGAAGTGCAAAATGCACGAATGGAAACTCAATACAACTGTGAGGGGCCAGTTCGCTGTATGGGCACAGATTGTTTAGAGCCAGAGTCAATCAAGCAGGCTAACTTTGCAGAGGCCGCTGCGATGCTCAATGCTGCGCAGTTTATGACCAATGATATGTCATGTACGGGAGCTGATGGCCAAGATAACGTCGAGTGTACGGTCTTTAAAGGTAATGCTGGCCAGTGCAAAAAAGCCGTTGGTGGCATAGTGGATTGCTGTGAAAAGCCAAGTGGCGTGTCGTTATCGGATTACATCACGATGATAGTGGCGGTTAACAAGCTTGATACAGCAGTCATGGCCATGAATCCGTCTTCGGCAATCTATGGTTCGTGGAATACGCTTAGAGAGCCAATCACGAGCACTTGGAGTGCGGTTAAAGAGCCTTTTGTGTCTGCATGGGACTCTCTCATGGGGGCTGGGCCATCAACGGCTGCTGGCGCTGGAGCGGAGCAAGCTGCGACAGGCTTCATGCAGGTGTTGACCAACAAAACGGCTGAATGGGTAGGTACGACCTTTGGTTCGGGGGCGCAATCGGCACTGTTTAGTAACGTTGGTGGCGCAGTTGGAGCCGATGGTGTCGTTTCGGGTGGTAACTTTGCGCTGGGTGGCGCTGCGGGCGCGGTTCTGAGTACGGTTATGACGGCCTACATGATTTACTCAGTCACCATGATCCTCATTCAGCTTATCTGGAAATGTGAGCAGAGTGAGTTTGAGATGAACGCTAAGCGGGTATTGAAGAGTTGCCACTATGTGGGCTCTTACTGCAAGTCTAAGTTCTTAGGTGCCTGTGTTGAGAAACGGCAATCATATTGCTGCTTTACTTCGCCGCTTTCACGGATCATTCAAGAGCAAGTGCGTCCGCAATTGGGCCTTGGCTGGGGCAGTGCGAAATCTCCCAACTGTGAAGGATTGACCGCGAGTCAGTTAAACCAGGTGGATTGGAGCCAGGTCAATCTGGATGAATGGATAGGTATCTTATCGATCACGGGCAACCTACCCGAAGTACCGTCACTGGATCTGGAAAGACTCACAGGCTCAGGAAGTACGCTAAACGTGGATGGAAATCGTCAGAGTGCCGCAGAAAGAGCTATTGAAAGGCTAAACGGAATGGATGCCCAGAAACTGCGTCAGGAGGCGACGGAAGAAATTTCGGGGAATAATTAAAAGAAGCTGCTTCATCAGTATTAATGGAACCAGTACTGATGAAGCAATAGAAGTGTTTGATTCATCATTCTTCCAAAGTTTACTAATTAGCTTGATCGATTAGCATAAGCTTGAGTTTTAGAAGTAGCGAACTTTCAGAATCTTCAATAGAAAATTTGTATTTTGAATTTGATGATTTGTTAAATCTTTCCATATAGTAGTTTACTAGTGGGTCATATTGGTTGCTGTGTAACCAGGAATAGAATTTTCCGATTTCGTAGCTCAAAGTTTTACTTAGTTCTGAGCTTGGCTCAAGAAGATAATTTTTTTCTAGATCAGAAATATTCATCGCTTGAAGGTTTTCTCTGATTTCAGTGATCAGCGGAACTAATGATGCTCTGTAATTATTGGCAAGGTTTTCAATACTATTATCCAGAGGTGGAGCCTCGAAGATCATGATTAATTCGTCAATAATGCTGTTATAATAGTCATTGTTGAGCCTAAATTTGGATTCGTTTTTTAGGATGTTGAGTTGTTCAAGTGGATCTTCTTTTAGTTCAATGGGTTGTTTCGAAAGAGCGTCTTTGAACTCGGAATAGGCGAGCTCGATTTTCTCTGATATTACATCTAGGTATTCATAACGGCACTTCAAAAAACTAAGCAGCTCCGAATACTTCAAGTGCATGACTAAATCACTTTCACCGATTTTGTTGCTATATAAATGAACTGTTAGCTCACCACTTTCAAAATGACTGTCAAAAGGCCAACTTGCAAATCTCTTAGTGTTACTGTGCTTTAAGTTAACAGGATGAGCTCCGAAGCAGGCTCTAATTGATTTGAAGTAACTGTTGTCATCTTCCTCAGTGAATAGTCTGTTGTCAAAGCAAGAGCTTTCACCTTCAAATGGAAGCGTTTTATGATTGACAAATACTCGATGAAGCTGATTTATTGACTCGAATATAATATCGATTGATGAGATAAGTGAAAATGTCTGCATCACACGAATATCAATGTTTGAGTCAAGGTCTTCAGCTTTACTCAAATGTCTCGTGGCTACTGTTAGCCAATCCATGCATGAGCAAATAAGATTCCACAAGTTCTTTCCATCTTTGTTTTTGTATGTCTGATAAACAAAGCCAGAATTTGAGTTAACTAGATCTCTAAATTCATTGATTTTTTTATCGCTGATAAAGTCGTCCATTGTTTTACCATTAAGAAAGATGATGCAAGTTATATTAAAGTAATTCAAATTTCAGCTGCAACTATTGCTCACATGGCAATTTGAATTACCTTGAATACTTTTAATCTTCAAATCACGTACTTTTTCCCATTCGTCAACAGGGTCCATTCTTGACCAAGCTTCAAATAGCTGTGTTTGTTGTCTGCTTAGTCTTAGGCCGTATTGGTCTCGCATGTAGAAATAAATTCTAGCAATATCACCCTGTCGGTTAGCTGGTGGTTCTGCTCGGCGGTCTTTGAAATCAACTTCGAAATCACATTGACCATAGGCTCTTGGTTCGTTCGGAATCATGCCAAATCGAAAATTTGATCTATCCCCGTTGAGCTCTCCTACTGATGGTACTAGGTTATGGAGATCCGACACCATTTTAGAAAACTCAGGATCATTCTTTTCGCAGTTCCGACGTCCACCGTTTTGCCAGCATTGGCGTTGATGGCCAATTTCCCAAGCTGAGACTACGTGTTCCCACTCTAAGCGCTCACCTCGCTTCGGTTGCTTCCTTGGTTCATATCCGCAAGATGCAGCATCAATCGCACCATCATTGTTATAGCTACATCCACAGTAAAACGTACTCTGGTTGTCTTGGTAAATTTCTCGGGCAAATCGTTTTGCCTGACTGAACGATGTGGGGTGTTCTGCAATTGCAGGTATAGCGAACAACGCTATAAAGAAAGTAACGAAAAAATTAGTTCTATTCATGTAGCTTGGCCAAAAATGACAGTTAAATTCATTTTAATGATTTTGATAGAAAATACAGCAAGATGAAGAGCCCCTTCGAGAGGGGCTGGTTGATGGGAGTCCAGTTGGCTAGTTGGCGGGGGTATCTGTTTCCTCTTCAGTGATATCGTCATCGGTTGAAGGCACCGCTTGCTCAACTTCTGCTTCTTTACCCTTAGCTTGGGCTGATTTTCGTGCTCGAATTTCGATATCAATAATGCGCCTAGCCAGTTTGATAATGCGCTGTTGCCATGCGTAGTTACCATCAACACGTTGCTTGTTGCTAAGCACGCTAGATAACCAGAGTGTGTCCATTGAGATCATCAACGCATCGAGTTTGCGCACTAAGCCAACAAACTGGCCAACTTGGGGCGAGCTTATTTTGGCGTTGAAGGTAATTGGGTCGGTGTAGTCAGGTACTTCATCGATGCCGTTGGACTCCATCAGTTTGTCCAAACGAGCTTGTTCGCTGTCTACCGCCTTAGCGCAATCCTCGATCAACTGGCTAATGATCTGTTCCACTTCATCAATTTCGTTCTCATCGCCAATGATGCGCAGGATGACATCGATTCCGTAAAGCGCACTGACCGTCCGTCTAAAAACACGGTCAACGACACGTTGCGCCTGTAAGCTATTAATTGTGAATGATTGTTCAAAGATGGGTTTTGAGTAATTGGGTTTTGCTTGGGCCATAAGTTTGCTCCTGATATGACAATAATCAGTCCCTAGCCTAATCCTCTGTGAGGTAATGGCCTTTCAGCTAGGTGGAAGAATTGAGCATCTTTCTAACTATCCTGTCTGGATAAGACGGTTACACTGACTATCAAATATTGCTGATCTGTTTCAGTGATATCTGCGCCTGAGAGCATGCGCTCAAAGGAAGCCCGCCGCTGAGTTTTCTCAGTGGTACTAAGAGGTAGCTAGCCTCCTTAAACAAATAGCCTGCATGTTTTTACATGCTCAACCATGCGTTCCTTACGGTTCGCCTTTTCACCACCCAACTGGGGGAGTTTTCCCCAGTTGGGGGTGACTCCTTCACAACCTAATTAAGGAGTCACCAATGGAATATATCTTCGGATTTATTATCCAAATCGCAGGCATTATGTTGCTTGCAAAACTGAGCTGGTCGCTTTTGCGATTAGTTGCTCGTCAAAGCGTGCGCCCGTTTCGATTTGTACTTACTCAAATCAAGCGATTGCTCACACCAACACCAAAACGTCGTCCAATGGCAGTGCCTAAAGCTCCTGGTATGCCCCGTTTGACATCTGCGTTTTACAAAGAGCCACATCAGTACGACATGGCTTTACTCGAAATACCAACCTATCTGCGTCGTCAGTCTTCTTTGCCCAGCCGGGCAGAAACGACTGTGTGCACAGAGTTCAACTAAGACGAGGAGAACATCATGAAAAACCAAGTAACACTCATAGGCTACGTTGGCTCTGAGCCAGAGACGCGAGCCTATCCATCAGGTGATTTGGTGACCAGCATTTCGCTGGCCACTTCTGAGAAATGGCGCGACCGTCAATCCAATGAGCTCAAAGAGCATACGGAATGGCATCGGGTCGTTTTTCGAGATCGTGGTGGATTTAAGTTAGGGCTAAGAGCAAAAGATTTAATCCAAAAAGGAGCGAAGCTTTTTGTTCAAGGGCCTCAGCGCACGCGCTCATGGGAGAAAGATGGTATTAAGCATCGATTGACCGAAGTGGACGCGGACGAGTTTCTGCTTCTTGATAGTGTGAACAAAGCATCTGAGCCATCAGCGGCGGATGATGCGGGCTCCCAAGCTAATTGGGCACAAACTTATCCTGAACCAGATTTTTAACCGAGCGAAAACGCTTTAACCCAGCCGGGAGTACTTTCCCGTCAGGGGCAGAATCCCACTTTGATTGTCGGAGTCCACAATGGAAAAACCAAAGCTAATCCAACGCTTTGCTGAGCGCTTTAGTGTCGATCCAAACAAATTGTTCGATACCCTAAAAGCAACAGCATTCAAGCAACGTGACGGTAGTGCACCGACCAATGAGCAGATGATGGCGCTCTTGGTGGTTGCAGATCAGTACGGCTTGAACCCTTTCACCAAAGAGATTTTTGCGTTCCCTGATAAACAAGCTGGAATTATTCCAGTGGTAGGTGTCGATGGCTGGTCTCGTATCATCAATCAACACGACCAGTTTGATGGCATGGAGTTTAAGACTTCAGAAAACAAAGTCTCCCTGGATGGCGCGAAAGAATGCCCTGAATGGATGGAATGCATCATCTACCGGCGCGACCGTTCGCACCCAGTCAAAATCACTGAATACCTAGATGAAGTCTATCGACCGCCTTTTGAAGGTAACGGCAAAAATGGCCCTTACCGTGTAGATGGTCCATGGCAGACGCACACTAAGCGAATGCTAAGACATAAATCCATGATCCAGTGTTCCCGCATTGCGTTTGGCTTTGTGGGAATTTTCGATCAAGACGAAGCGGAGCGAATTATCGAAGGCCAAGCAACACATGTTGTTGAGCCATTGGTGATTCCACCCGAGCAAGTTGATGATCGAACCCGAGGGCTTGTTTACAAGCTTATCGAGCGGGCGGAAGCTTCAAACGCATGGAATAGTGCATTGGAATATGCCAATGAACATTTTCAAGGTGTTGAACTGACGTTTGCGAAACAAGAAATATTTAATGCACAGCAACAAGCAGCCAAAGCGCTCACACAGCCTTTAGCTTCTTAGAGCCACGCATTCATTTTACTAACCCTGGCGGGATTATTCTCCCGTCAGGGGGAAGGTCTCGTCTTTTTTTGGAGATCTTCCATGACTAAATCAGCCTCACTTTTTCGCTTGGTATTGGTTGTTGCCCTTGTCGTAGGTTCGATTCAAGTCGGTATAGCGGCAATTGATTCGGTTCAAGCAAGTGTTGTTCAGCACCAAACAGCGTTAGCACAAGCTGCAAAGTAACCACTTAACCCTGAAGGGGAGTTCTCTCCTTTGGGGGAGTCTCCCCTCAAAGGAGGCAATATGAAGGTTATCGACCTATCACAACGTACTCCTGCATGGCACCAGTGGCGCATTGCAGGGGTTACGGCATCTGAAGCCCCAATTATTATGGGGCGTTCACCCTACAAAACACCTTGGCGATTATGGGCAGAAAAAACCGGATTCGTATTACCGGAAGACCTGTCGAATAATCCTAATGTGCTTCGAGGTATTCGGTTGGAGCCTCAAGCAAGGCGAGCATTTGAGAATGCGCATAATGACTTTCTTCTGCCGTTATGTGCAGAAGCCGATCATAACGCAATCTTTCGAGCCAGCTTTGATGGCATCAACGATGCGGGCGAGCCCGTTGAACTGAAATGTCCTTGCCAGTCAGTTTTTGAGGATGTGCAAGCTCACCGAGAACAAAGCGAGGCGTACCAGTTGTATTGGGTGCAAGTACAGCATCAAATACTGGTCGCCAATAGCACGCGTGGTTGGTTGGTATTCTATTTTGAGGATCAACTGATTGAGTTTGAAATACAACGAGACGCGGCGTTCTTAACTGAATTGCAAGAAACAGCGCTTCAGTTTTGGGAATTAGTACAGACCAAAAAAGAACCGTCAAAATGCCCTGAGCAAGATTGTTTTGTTCCCAAGGGTGAAGCCCAATACCGCTGGACATCGCTGTCTCGGCAGTATTGCTCAGCACATTCCGAAGTTGTCCGACTGGAAAATCACATTAAATCTTTGAAAGAGGAAATGCGAGAAGCTCAGTCAAAATTGGTCGCTATGATGGGTAATTACGCTCATGCGGATTATGCTGGAGTCAAACTCAGCCGCTACATGATGGCGGGCACGGTGGACTATAAGCAATTGGCCACCGATAAATTAGGCGAACTGGACGAACAGGTTTTAGCCGCTTACCGAAAAGCGCCACAAGAGCGGTTGCGTATCAGCACCAATAAGCCAGAGCAGCCCGTTGAAACACCAATCAAAATCAGCCTTGAGCAAGAGAACTTGGTTCTGCCAGGTGACTCGCCGAGCTCATTTTATTTTTAACGTTCACTTGGAGCCGATTTCGGCTCCTTTCTCATGCGCTTACATCGAGTGCATCAGAAAGCAGTTTCACTCGTAGCCAATGCTGGGTACGAATGATAGAGCGAGCTGAACTCTTACATACACAGCCATACCACAATCAACACACCACCCGACGGGGACTTCATTCCCTGCTGGGGCATGGGGCCTCGTCAAAACTGATGAGGTTTACCATGACTGAACAATCCCCATTTTTGGTTCAAGTGAATCAAGCGTTTAATGTCCCGGCTCCTGATGCTTTCATTCTGGAAGGATTTAGTGCCGACACTACCCATCCAAACATTCCCGTTCGCAAGGACGAGTATGTTTTTAGAAAAGAAGACTTACGTGACGTATTGGCGTTCTTGTCTAACCCAGACGGTGACGGTTTGTATATTACAGGCCCCACGGGATGCGGTAAGACCTCGCTAATTTGCCAAGTTGCTTCTCGATTGAATTGGCCTGTTCAGCAAATTACTGCGCACGGTCGATTGGAGTTGTCCGATCTTATCGGTCACCACACACTGGTTAATGGCAACATGACCTTTGTGTATGGACCGCTGGCACTGGCTGTCAAGCATGGCCATTTGCTGATCATTAATGAAATGGATCTTGCTGAGCCTGCTGAACTAGCTGGACTCAATGACATTTTGGAAGGTGCCCCGTTGGTCATCGCACAAAATGGCGGTGAGATCATCATGCCACATACCAAGTTTCGTTTTATCGCTACCGGCAACAGTGCGGGCAGCGGTGACCAGACGGGCTTGTATCAAGGTGTGCTTCAACAGAATTTGGCTTTTCTTGATCGCTTTAGAATCATTGAAGCGACCTATGCAGAGCCATCTGTAGAGGAAGCCATTCTGGAGAACGTTGCGCCGGGCTTACCAGAGGTCTTTCGCCAAAAAATGGTGAAGGTGGCTGGTGACATTCGTCGTCTTTTTATTGGGGGCGCGGATGGCGGTGCAGAGCTCAGTATCACCATGTCCACTCGGACCTTGGTGCGCTGGGCAAAGTTAACACTTGCTTTTAAAGGCGCTCCTAACGCAGTGGAATATGCACTGGTTCGGTCTTTGACGGCTCGTGCTGAGTTGGAGCAACGTGAAGCCATTCACCGTATTGCCGCTGATGTCTTCGGTGATCACTGGGAGGATTGATGATGGAAAAGTGCTTTGCTCTTTACCGTTACAGTCATTCTGATGGGACAGCCAAAGAATGGGCCATTTACGTTGGATCAGATACCCAGGAGATTGAAGTTCGATTTGGAAAAGCAGGTCAACTGTCGCAGCAGCGATTGATTGATTCGACTGATCCTAACGCTGAAGCAGACCGACGAATCAATGAGAAAATCAACAAGGGTTATCGACTTGTTGGACAAGTCGGCATTGATCATCAAGGGCGGCCATTTGAACTCTCAAATGCGCTAGATAGCGTCGCGTGTGCCAATAACGTCAGTTGGGAGTTTCGTACTCGCAAGGACGTCAATGGCCAAACCTCGCTGGCGCAAAAAGCGTTGTTCGATATGGCAAAGCTGCTTGAAGCCTATGGCTTGGCTGTTATTGATGATAACCAGGTCAGGATTGGAGAATGGTCATTAGGGTTTTGCAAAAGCGGATTACCTAGTACCAATCAAATCAGCATGGTGTCAGGTGAAGGCGCTGGCATTGTTAACACGGATGATGGCCCGTGGCCATTGTTGCTGTTGCTGGCTTTTAAGCGTCAATTACCACCTCTGTGTTCGCTCACAGTAGCGAGTCCTGAAGGGATAGAAGTATCCGACCAACTGAAGTTGGAAAAAGATGTATTGCGGTTGCTAGGCAGTGATTTAGAGCGGGTTCGCCCGATAGCTGAAGCACTGGACTTAATGCCTGCGAAAATCGATCTCAACCAATCGTCGCCTGATTCGCAAAATTACTATTTCTGATAGTGGTATTGCCATTAGCGCGTCAACTACTACCACCCAAGCGGGGGCCATTGCTCCTGTTGGGAGTGGTGCGTCCCCATCTCGCATGAGGATGCACTATGAGTATTCAAACCCTCGACAAACTTTTGATTTGTCACATCGATTGTTCCATCTGGAGCGGTAGAAAAAAACTACGGCCTGAAGATTTCAGATTAGCCAATGGCAGCCAACTTCCACCGAAGGATGTTGCCAGCTTAGGGAGTAAAAAAATTTGCGACCCTGAGGCATTGGCGAACTTTGAAAGGCTTAAGAAAGAAGCGCAGCGCTTGTGTGAGCAAGTCGGTGTGCGGTTTTTAGGTGGATATGCCGTCCCTGAGGACCGAATTGATCAGATTGTTCCAGAGCTTGACCGGATCGGTCAGGAGTTTGCGCAGTGCAAGCAGTTGTTCTTGGACAACTATGATCAGGTGACGTTTGACTGGGTTGCAAAACACCCGGAATTTGCAGATGCAATCCGGCGTGCGCTGTCACCCATCGAAGACGTGGAACAACGGCTTCAGTTCGACTATGCCATTTATCGAATGCAACCAGCTGAACAAGCTGGTGGCTTAGATGACAAGGTCAATGGTATGGGACACACCCTCTTTAGGGAGGTGGCTCGTGATGCCAATGAACTGTTTGAGCGTTCCGTTGCAGGTAAGAATCAAATCAGCCAGCGAGCCCTTAATCCTCTCAAGCGATTAAGAGACAAGTTGGATGGTTTGTCATTCCTGGATCACCGAGTTCAGCCAATGGTTGAAGCGATGGACAATTTATTTGTTCGTCTGCCGAAGACCGGCCCTGTGACAGATACTCTCTATCACGAACTGATGGCGACCATTTTAATTTTGTCTGATCCAGACAAGATGAGAATGCACGGTGAAGGTCAATTGGATATCAGACAACTGATGCCCAAACCTGAACCTAAGCCCGCACAGCCGGTATCTGCTCAGGCAGATAACTTGCGTGCAATACCTCAACCAACCGTCAGACCAAACCTTGGTTCGACTGTACCAAACTCATTTTATTTCTAACGTCCTTGAGGGCATGTTGCCCTGAAGGGCGCATGTCCTCTGAACTATGTAAGAGGAAATTATGCAATCAACCATCCATAACCCCAGCCAACTGAACCAGTTTGAAGCACATTTTCGTGGTGTGACTGATGCGGTTGAAAGTGAATCGATACCAGAAGTGGCGTGTTGTCGAACGTTAGTACAACGGTCGTACTCAACACATAGTGTCGTGATCCCCAAGAACCCTGTGCTGATCGCAGATGCGGACGCACATGGAGCTTGGGTAACGGCCATGGTATTTGTTCCAAACATGGCATTGCAGCAAACCGCTCATGAGCGGGCCTGGCTGCAATATCAACACGAGGTGTCTACTCAGTTACAAGACCAGTACGGTCTGACATTGGATGACATCCTGAGTTTAGACCAGCTTAAAACGTCATTTGAGCAGCACGAGAGTCCAGCTCAATTGGTGGCTTGGTTAGGTCAAAAATACGATCTGGATAGGCTAAAAGCACAGGTTTAAAAACTTACATTCCCAGCGGGGAAACGCTCCCGCTGAGGGAGTATTCCCCCTAATGATTAGGAGACTCCCATGAATCATCCATTAAAAAACGCACTGCCAATCGTTGCCGCCGCTTATGGCGAAAAGTTTGGTGTGAAGGTGCTTATTCAAGGACAAGATGCGTTTACCGATGGTGAGCGGATTGTGATCCCAACAGCAAACCCAGACGACCCACACTATCAACAGATAGCTTGGGGTTATCTGGCTCATGAAGCGGCGCATATTCGGCATACCAATTTTGACATGGTGCAGAAGGCGTCGTCTAAGCCGATCCGTAAGGCACTTCTCAATATCATTGAGGACGTTCGCATTGAAAACGAATTGGCAAAGGATTACCCAGGAACCCGGCGCAGTATTTCGCAAGTGATTGAGTACATGGTGGACACACAGCAAATGTGTGTACCTGAACAGCCTGAGCCTGCATCTAACTTGCAAGCATGGTTGTTATTCCGCTTGAGATGCCATTTTCTGGGCCAGCAAGCGCTGACGCCTTTGTATCAAGCTGTTGATGAAAGAGTGAGACAACTCTTTCCTGCCGCAGCGATGAGCCGGTTAAGCGCCATGCTGACAGCAGTGCCTAGCCTGGCATCTACAGGTGAAGTGCTGAAACTTGTCGATGCCATCGTTGCCATGTTGGAAGAAGAATCTCGTCCACCACAGGATGATTCTGATGCTGATGGCGGTGATGACATTGGACAAGATGCGAGTAATGACAGCAATAGCAGTAGTGACAGTCAAACCCCGGAAACAGGTTCGTCTGCAACAGGGGATGCTGCTGAAACGAGTGATTCTGATAACTCTGATCAAGCTGACAATTTGCGACAAGCCTTAGAGGCCAGTGCCGCTCAGTTTGAACCCGATACCTTTGCACAAGTGGCAGAAGTGTTGTCGGAACAAGCTGAAGGACATAAGGGCGTCACTCCACTCAGTTTGCCCCAAGCAGAGCAAGCTATGTTGGGTGATGAGGCCATTTTGACCTTATCGGCGTCTGAGTCGGCTCAAATTCGAGCCAGGCTTAGGGGTATGGTTCAGTCCAGTCAGGACAATCGGAATCATGCCAAACGGCACGGTCTTCGAGTTGCAACCCATCGTCTTGCCGCTTCCCAAGCAGGTGAGTCGAGATTGTTTATTCAAAGACAGCCGCGCATTGCGCCCAATGCTGCTGTGCACTTGCTTGTCGATATATCGGGCTCAATGGGTAAACCCATTGGCGAAGGTAATCGCAAGTACTTTCATGTTGCCAATGAAGCTGCTTTGGCTTTGGCCATGGCATTGGAAGGTATACCGGGTGTTGTACCTGCGGTCAGTTATTTTCCTGGTATTCATCAGGAAGTTTCTATCGCGTTATTGCCCAAGCAATCGGTTCGACATCGGGCCGCCTGTTTTGACCAAAAACCACGAGGTTGTACGCCTATGGCACAAGCTATGTGGTTTGCGGCAAACAGTTTGTTGGCACAAAAACAGAAGCGAAAGCTAATGATAGTGCTAACCGATGGTGACCCAGATGACTGGGCTGCTACGCATGACATTGTTGACCGTTGCAGACGAAGTGGCTTTGAGCTGCTGGGGATCGGGATTCAAACACGCAGTGTTGAGAAATTCTTTCCTCAAAGCATCGTGATTAACGACGTCAAAGATCTGAAGCGTGAGTTATTCGAAGTAACACAACAACTGTTAGTTCAGTAACCACATCAACTTTACCACCCTGCGGGGACGATTCCGTCCCCGTCAGGGCATGGGTTCGTCTCCGTTTTTTTGGAGACTCCTATGAAAAACAAAAAGTTCTTAGCTGGCGAAGAAGCCGGTACTTACATCGTTCCTGAGCAAGTGACTGAAGCGGATATCTTAGATATGGCGCTCAAGCTTGCCCGTGGTCGATTGAGTAAAGGTCGCAAAATTGAACAGCCATCGTCGGCGTTCTCATACCTGCAAACACTGATGCACGAGTATGAGCACGAAGTCTTTGGCGTGCTGTTTCTTGATACAAAGCATCGCGTTATTCGATTTGAAGAGCTATTCAAAGGCACTTTAGATGCGGCGAGCGTGTATCCAAGGGAAGTAACAAAGCGGGCGTTGGAACTTAATGCGGCAGCAGTGATACTGGTTCATAACCATCCATCGGGTGATCCTGAACCCAGTGAAGCTGATAAACGCATCACTCATCGACTCCGTGACGCCTTGTCACTTGTTGATATTCGAACGCTTGACCATGTCGTGGTCGCATCCGAGGGCTGCGTTTCGCTTGCCGAACGCGGTTATCTTTAATGAATGGGCGCATTGCCCATTTTCCTTCATCACTAAAGCAGTCCCATCAGCACACATCAGCACAGCTCGAATTTCTATTTGAGTTTGATGATGCCCCTGTCACTTGGTCTGACACAGAAATCTGGCAGTTACGCGAAGGCATTCTATTGGATGCAATCCGTGTGTTGCTGGACGGTCGTGTCAGTACTCGGTTGCGCAAGGATGTGTTGTCGTGGATTCAAAATGACGAAATAGCGCCATTTTGCTTTCGTGTTTGCGCGATGGCTGCGGTTGTCGATCCTGATGTGCTTCGTGATTCCATCATGTGGCTATTAAGACGACATGGTATCCAGCTTGACTAACGTTCCTGCATTAACCGAACGGCTAATGCAGGTCCTAAGCTGACTTTTACCACCTGTGGTAGGAGTCGGCATTTTACTTAAGGAGGTTATATGGCGTTACCTTTACAAATTGACACAGTAAGGCCATATCTCAATGGCCAATGGCTTCAAGTCTTGGCGGCATTGGTGCCAGAACTTGATGCCGCTATTACTCGAAAAGGCCGACATGTGGCTTGTCCTGTTCATGGCGGTCGTGATGGCTTTAGGCTGTTCAAAGATGCTGAATATACCGGTGGTGGTGTTTGTAATACCTGCGGGATCTTTCATGATGGCTTTGAACTGTTGTCTTGGATTAATGGATGGAACTTTGCTCAGTCTATTGAAGCAATCGGTCAAGTTCTAGGTATTCAACCCGGACAAGTACCAACTCGGGCAATACCGAGTAACGCGGTTGACTGGAAGACTAAAAAGCAGGAAGAGGACAAAGCGATAATCCATCGCTTGAATCAAACCTGGGGAGAAACGTTATCCCTTGCAGATACTCGTGCGCAACCGGTTTGGAACTACTTGCATCGTCGTGGCATTGTTACGCGGCTTCGTCCTGAATGGGATTCGGTGCTGAGGTTTCATCCAAACTTGCCTTACCATAATGAAGATGGTCTGTTTATCGATAGCTACCCAGCGCTGCTAGGTAAAATCGTTACGCAGCAAGGGCGTTCGGCCACGTTCCATCGGATCTACCTAAGTGAAGATGGATTCAAAGCACCGGTTGAAAAGCCTAAAAAGATGATGCCGATACCAAGTGACAGAACAATCACTGGTGGTGCCATCCCGATAGGTGAGCCTGGTGAGGTATTAGGTGTTTCTGAAGGCATCGAAACAGCTTTAGCGGTTACCAGAGCTACGGGGCAAACATGTTGGTCGGTTGTGAATGCAACCCTACTGGCTAGGTTTGAACCACCAAGTAATGTGAAAATGCTGTACATCTGGGCAGACCACGATCTCTCTGAGACCGGCCTGAATGCAGCGAATGAACTCAAGAAAAAAGCCTGGCAGAAAGGCATTCTGACACAAGTGTTGATCCCCCCGATACCAACGTCACTTGGCGTGAAAAGTTGGGATTGGAATGATGTGCTGAATGTTTACGGTGCTATGGGCTTTCCGAAGGTTCATATCTGATCCAAGGGGCTTCGGCCCCTTTTTTTGCGCCTTGCATATTTGAAAAAACATGGAGAATGAAAAATAGATAACCAATAGGAGAAACAAACATGATGGTATTAACCCTGTTAACAAAGCAGATTGATGGTGAGTTTACGGTTTACTGGAAGACAGGCCTTCGAAGAGGAGGCGAACTAAAGGTCGATTTAGGTGAGCAATACGACAAGCTACCTGAGCAGCAAAAGCCAATTGCAGCTGAGCTCTATGCGATTCATCACCTACTGTCAGAGAAAGAGGTGATGGGGAGTAACCGAAGCGGTAATGGGCTTCAAATTCGGGTCAGTAAAGGAGCTATCAAAAGGTTACAGAAGCAACGCTCAACTCAGCATTCACTTTACAGCCTGACTAGGTTTTTGCTCACTCGATACCAGGAAGCACAGATCTCGGTAGAAAAACGGGAAGATTGGCTCTCACATTCCTTCGAAGAATACAGCGTCGATAATGTTTCAGTGAGAGACATCGATGAAGTCATCAATGTTCCTAACATTGGACCTGTCGTGGTTACTCGTCATGCACTGGAACGGTTTGTGGAACGGCTTTCAGACGGTGCACCTAAGCATCCTTGGAAGGCTTTGATTTCAAAGTTATTTAGCTCATCATTGACAAAAGCAATTTTGCCTGAAAAGGTAACACTTCATAAGAACCAAAAATATAATAAAAAAGCTGATACTTGGCGGCATAATGGTAGCGGTATGCACTTTGTTTTTGTGCCAAATGGATCAACTAAAACACTCATTACAGTATTTGCGGTGGAATAAGTCGAGCGCTTTTTGCAAAGCCATACTTAATTATTTATGTCGCATATATCGATTTGTAGCATAAGGAGCTTTGCAGCCGAATGATTTTTTTTGAACTTGAACCCTCTGATATTTCAAACCTTAATGATGCAGATCTCAGAGAAATGGTAGCTAGGTTGTGTGAAGCGGAATTAATTCGCCAAGAAATCCAGACATCTTGTGTTCTGTGGGGCGGGGCGCAAGAAGCTGCGGACGGTGGTCTAGATGTTCGAGTTGTTGATGCTGTTCCTTTATTGAATCCTGGCTTTGTAAAACGTGGACATACTGGTTTTCAAGTAAAGAAAAATAGTATGAGTAAAGCAGCCTGCAAGAATGAAATGCTTGATAAAGGAACTCTAAAAACTGTTATAGGGGATCTCTTAGAAAAAAAAGGTTCTTATATAATCGTAAGTGGCAAAGATGATTGTTCTGATAAAATGCTATCAGAACGACTTCTTGGAATGAAATCTGCGCTCGAAGGCTTGTCAGGTAGTGAAGATCTTCTCCTTGACTTTTATGGTAGAGATCGGCTCAGCGTATGGTTGAGACAATTTCCTGGGGTCGCCTTGTGGGTTCGCTCTAGACTAGGTAAGCCATTATCCGGATGGCGACCTTTTGGAAGATGGACTTCTACTCCAGTCGATAAAAATGATGAGTTTTTGCTTGATGAACACCCTTGCGTCATCGATATGAATTCACATCACAAAGAACCTATAGCGATTTCGGATGGAATCAGGCTTGTGCGTGAAAGATTGAATCGATCTGGCTCGGTGGTAAGAATAACTGGTTTGTCAGGAGTTGGAAAAACGCGCTTTGCTCAGGCACTTTTTGAAAGTGATGTATGCGATAAATCTCTGCCGAGAGCGAACGTAATTTATGCAGACCTTGGGGATGACTTAACTCCAACGGCATCAGAGCTTGTTTCATACTTAATAGCTAATGACTTTTCAAGTTATTTAGTATTGGATAACTGCCCGCCAGATGTTCATAGAAAATTGCAACAGCAGGTTTCGTCAAATCAAGCAAAGTTGAGTCTTCTTACTATCGAATATGATATTTCGGATGATCGTCCTGAAGAAACAGAAGTTATACACATCGAACCATCCAGCGAGAAGACCGTTTCTAAACTTATTCAAAAGAGGTTTCCATCTCTGGGGCGTGTTAATGCCGATAAAGTTGCAGAGTTTTCCGGGGGGAATGCGCGTGTTGCGATCGCATTGGCGAGTCGTGTGGGTGCAGATGAAACCTTGGCAAACTTTTCTGATGAGGAATTGTTCCAGAGGCTCTTCAATCAAAGAAAAGGGACGACCGAAAGTTTGCTTGAAAGCGCAGAGGTTCTATCCCTAGTTTATTCGTTTAATGTTTCCCCAAAAGAGTTTAATGATGAATTGAGCGCTCTCTCTAGAATTGGTGGATTTGAACGTGATAGGTTGAACCGAAATCATGCAGAGTTACTGCGGAGGCAATTATCGCAAAAGCGGGGAAACTGGCGAGCAGTACTCCCGCATGCTGTTGGTAACCGTCTCGCACGAAGAGCACTTGAGAACATTGATCCTGATAAAATTAATTCTGAGTTGTTAAAGGCTGAAAATTTTCGTTTGTTCAAGTCCTGCGCTCATCGACTAGGATATATGCATGACTTTGAACCTGCTAGAAATCTCGCTCATACGTGGATGAAGTTTGATGGGCCATTTCACAACATTGCACAGTGCAGTGCTGACTTGCTTACGGCATTAACTCACATCGCGCCAGTGTTTCCAGATGTAGTTTTAACCGCTATAGAGAATACTTCAGAAGCTCCAGATTTCTGCTCGCGAGATAATCAAAATTTTTCTACGTTCGTTCGATTACTTAGGAAAATAGCATATGAAGATCAGTACTTTGACCGTGCTGCTGGGATAATTCTTCGCTTTGCGGAAACAGAAAAAGCCGGCGAGAAAAACAATAGTATTGTTGATCAATTGTCCAGTCTTTTTTCATTATATCTCTCTGGCACACAGGCTACTCCTACACGAAGACATCTTTTTGTGAGTAAAATGCTGAGCTCTGGCTGCTTGAGGTATCTTGAGATTGCGCAAGAAATTTTTCGGTCTGCGTTCGAGGCTTCTAATTGGAGCTCATTTGGAGGGTTTGATTTTGGCGCTCGTAGCCGGGACTTTGGGTGGGAGCCAAAAACGAATAGAGATAAGTTAGACTGGTACGTAGGTTATATTGAGTTGCTAGTACCTTTTTTAGAGTCGGACAATGAGTCCACTTGTAATTGGGCAAAGACGATCCTTGCAAACCATTTTTTAGGATTATGGACCTATGCAGGCTGCTTTGACATTCTCGAAAGCATAGTACGTAAATATGGCGTTGGCGGTAAATGGCCAGATTTGTGGATGGCCATTAAGCGGACAATACATTACAACGGGAAAAAACACACGCCTGAGCTATTCAAAAGGATTGAAGCGCTTGAGCATTTAGCCGCACCAGCTGATCCCTATTTCGAAATCGAGGCATATGCACTTACTAACACATGGGAGCACATTGAAGTTAGAAGTGGGTGTTACACCGATAATTCTGAAAAAATTCATCGTAAGATAGAAAAGCTAGGTGAGCTTGCGTCAACTGAACCTGATTACCTTGAACGTTTGGCGCCAAAGTTGTGGGAAAAACATATTGATGCGCTTTGGTCATTTGGTAAAGGTTTGGCCAAAGGCTCAGCAGACATAGCTTTTACCTTCGATACACTTGTCCGCCTGATGAAAAAGCAAGAACTAGAGGTAGTACAGCCTATCTTATTTTGCGGTTTTATTGCTGGCGTTCATGCAGGTGACCCTAGCTTGTCTCGGAAACTTCAAGAGTCTGTATTAGATGTGCCAGAGCTTAAACAGTATTTTGTTAATATTTTGTCTGCAACGCCGATAGCCCCTTGGGGTACAAGAAGGCTAATTGAGCTAGCGAAAGCTGGTGAACTGGAAGCATGGAGGTTCCAACAGATAAGTTACGGTCGAGTTCATGAATCCATTCCTGATGATGATTTATCAGAATTACTTGTCGAGCTAAATGGTTTAATCGACGGGATATTTTCAACTATTCAAATTTTGAGCATGCGATTCTTTACTGAAAATAATAGTAGTTACCGTCCTAGCGATGAACTACGTTATGTTGGAAGACAAGCCATTTTGAAAATGTTATCAATGCACAGGGATGAGATTCACAGACGACAGCTGCATGGAATTGACCGTGTTATTGAAGAGTGTTTATCAGAGCCAGCATCGGAGAATGAAATTCGCGATATTATCAACTTGCTTTGCAATGGCGTTGAAACTTATCGCTTATATGGCTTCGAATTAGAAACTCTCATAGCCTATCTAGTGCAAAATTATCCTGAATTTGTTTTAGATAGGGTGTTAATAAATAGTGATAATAGCGAACAGCTCATATATTTGATTTTTAAAGACAGGGTCCATCGAAGTAGTTCGCCATTAAATTTAGCGCCTATAGAGCGCGTGCTAGATTGGTGTAATGGAAATCAAGATAGGATACATAAAGTAGCAGGCGCAGTTTCGGCATACACGCCCTTAGACAAGGAATCACAGCCACTAGACAATCCAAAGAAAGTAGTCCTCAGTCATCATATTACATCGCTTTTAGATTCAGCAGAGAACAAAGCCGCGATAGTTGAAACTATTTTCTCTAGGTCTTTTCCTAATGGGTGGTCAGGATCACTTGCCGATATTCTTGAGGTTCGCGCGGAGGCTTTCGCAGAGTTATTAAATCATGTCTCGCCAGAAGTTCGAGAAATGGCAAGGACCAAGCTTTCACTTCTTAATAGATCCATCAGAGAGAATAGAGATCGTGAGGCTGAGGAATACAACCGCCGGGAGCAAAGGTTTGAGTAACAATTTAGTTTTTTGGGCGGAATGTAATTAAGCAACATAAGACAATGTTGCAAAGTTCTGGTTTTATGTGGTTAATAGGTTCATTGAAACCCTAACATATTTCATCATTTATTGAAATTAACTTGAATGGGTACTTACTAAATTAAAATTCTGTAAATACGTGTAGTCAGAAACACTCACAATTCCTTCATCTATCTGGCCAATCGGACTTACGGGGATCTTTAGCATGTTAGCTCTATGAAATTTTCTGGAGCTGACAATGAGAACGCCTTTTTTACCTTGGTTCATCCTATGGGTGACCATCCCAATCATTATTTTCTTTCTTTTCATCTTGCCCGCCCATGCCAGTGATGGGCCATTCTATCAGCGTGGTCAGGAAGGCTGGTTTTGGTATCAGGTCATTCCTGAGCCAGCGGAGGATGAAGAGCTTATAAAGCCGGAATTTGGTGCGGCAGAGTCGAGTCAGAGCGGGCTAAAGCCTTTCAGTGCTGCCTGGTTTCGTGAGCACATGCAGTCGTTCATGGACAAGGCAATTGATGAGCCGACGAATGAGAACGTCAGAGCCTATCTGTATCTCCAGCGCGTCATGATGGATAAGGGCTCACTATTTGCTGATGTTAGTCAGCAGGTGGTCATGGGCGATCCTATTTTGGATGAAATCAGTCGCAGACCCTTGGCTACCTATGCTGCCAATCGGATGGATCGAGAAGCTGGCTCTCAACGAGATATTGCTTTAGGTGAAGTAGCAAAACGGGCTGGCTTGTTCTTCTTCTATCGTTCGGATTGCCCTTACTGCCATGCTCAAGCGCCTATCATCGAATCCATGGCTTTGAACTACGGTTTCGAGGTGTTTGCTATTGCTGTCGATGGCTTGCCTTTACCCGGTGGAGAGTTTCCCAATTACAAAGTCGATTCAGGGCAAGCACAATCGTTGTCCGTTACGACTGTTCCAGCGGTCTTCTTAGTAGACCCGCCTAATGTCATCACTCCGATTGGCCAGGGCGCAATGAGCCTTGATGAGCTCAATAATCGAATCATTCTTGCAGCCCATCAAGCCGGTTGGATTGACGATCAAACTTACTATGCCACCAGACCTGTTCAACCCGGCGTGTCACTCGCGATGTCAGCTCAAGAGCTTAACGAAAAGATATTACAGGACCCTGAGTTCCTTGTTCGCTATCTGCGTGCACAAGGAGGGTTGTAACGATGAAAAAAGTATTTCAAGTATCGCTAATCGCCTGTGCGATTGGTTTTTCGTCTATGAGCCAAGCAAGTTTGCAACAGGAGATGAACCAGTTGTTTGGTTCAATGACCAACAGCACTGCGCCGGGTGTATTCGAGAGTCAACGACGTGGCGTTATATCTGGAGGAGGTGTTGTTGTTCGTAACAGGATCATGAATGAGAACCTCGTCTCTATGGTGCCACCGTCATTCCAAGCCGGTTGTGGCGGCATTGATATGTTCGCTGGAAGTTTGTCATTTGTTAATGCTGATCAGTTCGTTCAATTGCTTCGCTCTGTAGCGGCAAATGCCAAGGGGTACGCATTCCAATTAGCGCTTAGTGCTATGTGTGAGAAATGTTCCCAGCACATGGAGACTCTGCAAAAGAAAATCCAGCAGTTGAACGAGTATTTTGGCAATTCCTGTCAAATGGCTCAGGGAGTCGTGAACGATACCTTGGCTGCTTTTGGTAAAAAGGGGCAAACAGAAGCCAGCATGTTGAGCTCACTTAAAGGGGCTGGAGACGTTTTTACCAGTTGGAGTGAGTCCAATGGTAAGAACCCTTATGAGAACGCTTCAAGTGTCGCGGCATCTGATGTGAACAAAACGATTAAAGGCAACTTGGTTTGGCGAGCACTGAAACGTCACTCGGCATCAAGCTGGTTTGCATCGGGGGATGACCGTTTTCTTGAAGCGGTTATGTCAGTGACTGGCTCGATCATCGTTGGTGATTTAGCGAATGCCGCTGATGGCCAAGGTAAAGCCCCAAAACTGACCAGACTGAATGGCAATAAAGTGACTATTGAGCATCTAATTCATGGCGGTAACGTCGCTATGTACCGATGTGACACATTGATACAAGACGGCTGTCTGAATCCGACAATCACTAACGTGACCCTGACCGGGTTATCAACTCAGGTCGAAAATTTACTTCTTGGTACAGGTTCTAGTAACGGCATTATTTTTAAGTTTGCTCGAAATACAGGAGCTGCTAGCACCACCGAAAAGGCTTTTATGACCTCGGCTCCTGCGAGCATTGGGGGCATGATTCGAACACTTTCTGCATTAAATGAGGGGGCTGCTAGGTCGTTTGCTTCAAGAGCTGCGCCATTTATTGCTGTTGAGATGGCCCGAGCATTGGTTGAAGACATGCTCAATGCAGCTAGAAGTACCTCCGGTGTGGAAGATCATGCCTATGCGAAGTTATTAACGGAAGACCTTGAACGTGCACGTCGCCAAATCAATGAGGAGTACGCCGCGTTGCAGCGAAGATACGGCTCAGAGCAAGAATTGCTGGCGCATTTTAACCAAGTGATTCAGACCATTCGCAAACAGCGTTATTACACCGTTAAATCTACAGCGCTGGGGGAATAGACAATGTGGGAAATCTATTCCATCGGGGATTCGGCTTTTTTAGAGCAGGTCTTGAACGCCGTCGCGATGATCACTGGTACAGGCGACTTTACTTCAATGGTTCGTATTGGCTTGCTCATTGGGGTATTGATGGTGTCTGTTCAGGCCTTGATGCAAGGTGGTCGTGGGATTAACTTTCAACACGTTTTAGTCTCATGGCTAGTCTTTGCAACCATGTTTGGACCAAGTACCCGAGTGAGCATTGAGGATGCCTACACGGGGCAAGTTCGAGTGGTTGATAATGTGCCCATCGGTGTTGCTGCCGCAGGTAGTACGATTTCAACCGTTGGCTTTCAAATCACGCGATTGTTTGAAACGGCGTTCTCAACTCCCGCCATGACGGAATACGGCTTTGCATCCAGTTTACAGTCACTGATTAAAGTGAGAAAACAGGTGATGGATCGCTCTGGGTTGGGTGATGCAAATCGTGTCGGTGGCTCGGATATCGAGCAATCGTGGTTTAACTACATTAAAGAGTGCACCTTGATTGGTATCGACATTGGCCAAAAGAACCTCGATCAGGTGCTGAGTGATCCTAACCCGATGACTGCGATTAGGTTTGATTCGCGCATTTATGGCACGCGCATCATGCTCAGTGGTAGCAGTAGCGATCTGGACTGCACCGATGCCTATAGCCAACTGAAACTCATGACTGAATCAACCTTCATTCCTAGGCTTAAACAGGTTCTGTCAGCCTCATTGGGGACTTCGTCAGCCACTGACACTGATGACGTGATCCGAAATGCGCTGAATAACCTTGGTTTGGCTTCGGTTAACACCCAAGAGTATATGACCGCGTCAGTGCTTTTGCCTATTTATGAGCAAAGCGTGACGGGCAAGTATATGGATGATCAAGCTTTCACCGCCGCCGTTATGGTTAACCAAGCGATTGAACAGCGCAATACACAATGGGCGGCGGAGCAGACTCTTTTCCAAAGTATCGTTCGTCCGATGATGACGTTTTTTGAGGGCTTCATTTACGCCATCACCCCTTTGATGGCCTTTGTGATTGCCCTTGGCCAAATCGGGATGCGAATGGCCGGGAAGTACTTGTTAATCCTGCTTTGGATTCAACTTTGGATGCCTGTCATGGCCATCATTAACCTGTATATTCATTTAACCGTTGCAGGGAAAATGTCGGCACTTGATGCTTTTGCAGGTACGGAAGTGCCATCTTTTGCCGGGATGATGCAGATGGATTCAGTGCTGCAAACCTGGATAGCTACTGGCGGCATGTTGGCGTCGAGTGTTCCTGCAATTTCGCTCATGCTCGTGTATGGCTCAGCAATAACTGCAACCCACTTGGCTGGACGTCTTCAAAACGGTGATGCCATTGATGAAAAGCTGGCAAGTCCAGATGTCGCGAAAAATGCCCCGGTCATGCAATCACAGTCAATGTTCCAAAATTCAGCCCTTACGGGTTCTGCTATGACCGGCGCGTCAAACCTACTAAGCAGTTTCTCTGTCGGAAACGCAGTGGGTTCAATGGTCGGCTCTGCAAAAGAATCCATGACTCAGGCAACCCAAGCCTTTAGTCGTCAGGTTGGGAATACCATGAGTCGAACTTTTGGTGAAAAGCTAAGTTACGACAACCTGTCTTCGGTTGGACGTCAGATCGGCTCATCTAACTCCGCATCTAGCGCCGTTGTTAATCAGGTTACTGATGACCTGCAAACTCGGTATGGTTTTGGAGACGATAAAAAAGATGCTGTACGTGGCTTGGTATCGGGCGTGCTATCGGGAGGCCTAAGGGTCGGTGGCGATGGAACCATTACTAATCCCGGTGAGAAAGAAGTTGCTGATAAGGGCTTTCTTGGAAGGCTTCTTGGTACTGGCGGCAATGATTCTCCACAGGGCAACTTGCCAGGAGTCGATAAGCCAGACTCATCTCGTGTACCAAAACTATCAAGGGTACGAGCAGGGCTGGATTTAGGTGGTAACTTTAGTGGCCAAGTTGAGTCGTCAGAAGGCAGTTCTCGATCTACGACCGCAAATACGCTCACTGGGGAGATGCAAAGCTTGGCATCGAGTGATTCACGACGTGCTGAGTATCGCGATGCAATGGTTAAGGACCTTTCAGACTCAAGACGTTCTGGCGTTGAGATGTCCTTGTCTAACCAAGACTATCAGTCACTTCAGAGTTCAGCACAAGACGTTGTCACGGCATCAAATCGCTTTAGTGAGCTTGATCAGGCCAGCTACAGTCTATCAGGACAAAGAAATACTGATGGTGCGACGTTAACCCGATTAGCGGCGGACAATCCTGAAGTCATGGATTATTTAGGTCGCTATATGAACCAGCATGTTGAAGCAGGTAACCGTTTACGTGAAAACCTTCCAATGTATCAGCGCTTGCTACCTGATGATAATCAGGCGTATGTGGCCGCAGCTATGGAGTCTTTGACCTATAGCAACTCTTCAACGCCCGCTGAACGAGACAATGATTATCAAGCAGCAATGACTGTTATGGCCATGGCTACCGGAGCCGATTTACGATCAATTCAGCCGCGCTCTAATGAAGGCATGTCATCAACTGCACCTACTTTTGGTGGTATTCAAAGCCAAGTTGAATCGGGTGTATTGGGCGGCTACGAGGATGCAGCAACAGTTCAAACTCAGTTCAACGCAGCTCAATCGGCTTACCAAACCAATCTGTCTGGTATAGATGGACAGTTGAATGCGCATCAGCAGCAAGCTCAGCAGGCCGTAGCTTCTGACACAAGTACCTATCAATCTGGACTAAACAGTGAAGCTGGATCTCAGTGGCGATCACGCATTATGGCTGATGATAGCGGAGTCTCTGGTGCTGAAATGTTCTTCAACAGCGCCAGTGCTATTGGTGATTTCAGTGGCAAGCATACTGATGCAGCACTGCACACCTTGAATCACTTTGGCGAAGACTATGAGAGTTACAAAGAACAAGCACTTGAAGATCCTGGCTCACGAGGTTTCTTACACAATGCAACGGTGGCCAGCAAATCAACCTGGGATGGCTTAAAAGCCGCCGTTGATGCAGGAACCTCTTTGGAAAACCCATTGACGGCGTTTAATGATGCATACAGTGGATCGAGTTCGCAGTATGCTTCCGAAGTAAACTGGGGCACTAAGTCTGAAGCCATGTTGGCGGGGGCATTCGGTGCGGCAGTTAACAATCGATATGGTGAGTTCTTAGAACAGTATGCCGATGATTTTAAACAGGAAGCATACAGCGAAGGGCAGAGAATGGGATTGACCCCGATTCAAAGTCAAGTGTTCGCTCAAGCTTTCAATGAAGGTTTGGCGGGGCGCGTTTTCAACTCTGAAGACTCATCGAGTTGGTCGCCTGAAATGCTTGGCCTAAGGGAACAAATGCTAAATGAGTATCGTCAAAAGGATGAGAGTGGCGCTTACATCCCCGACAGTGTGTCCGAAGAAGATAAAGCATTTGTGGATAAGCAGATTGCAGTGATCTCAAATGCATCCCTTGCGGGAGATTATGCTCAGAACAACTTGATCGATATTAGGGCCTATAACCAGGCATCAGGAAGGAACTAAAAACAGAAGGTAGCCAGCTTGTGGTGGGCTGGCTATTTTTTTGGCTTTTTGGGATACCTAGGATAAAAGCCATCAAAAAACGAATGGAGCTTATACCAATACCATTTTTCTTCAATGCTCAAAGTTCTACCCGAATCTTTAACTTGGCTGCTCAAGAATCTAATTCCAGTACAAATAGCTAAGAAAAAGAGTCCCAAACCAACAATTGTCCAACTCGCTTGCCAATATGCGATTGCTACAAGCATAGTGATGATGGCTATAAGTCCGATGGGATTACAGGTCGCTTTGAATCCCAAGTAGCTGAAAAAAACGACGGTGCAGAACAGAAATGGCAAAGCCGCTAACTTGGCAGATGCCGTTAATATTTCTGATGGAAAAAAATGAGCCGCAGCCAAAGTCGCCAGAAAAAGCCCCAGTGATATAACCCAGCAGCGTGCTGGTAAAGATTTAAGTAAGCTTGTCATCTTAGTACTCTCAAAGTGCACGGGCGGTGCACAATCAAATCATGTATCAGCATGTTAGTTCTCAAAAAATGCTCTAGTGGTTTGCTCGGCCATAATCTCGCACACAGGACATTTAAGCTGAATGCGCTGTTGAGATACCGTCAAATACAGACTACCGCATCGACACCGGTGTAAGGATGCAAGCTGTGATCTTAAATCACGAGCTAGAACCCAACCTTCATTGATGGTCAGTTTTTTCCAGGGGATCTCAGCTGGAAGATCTGCCTCTTCTCTTGCAACCAAGTACGCATCGTAAGCCTTCATCAAAGCATCGATATTTAATTGCTTGTAGACATTATCACCACCAATATTGACATAAAGCGCCATCAGCAGGGAGCCTTCAACTAGGGCTCTTCTGCTTTTAACAATGGCATCAGATTCTGGCAATTGACCAGGACAAGGTGACTTGCCAGTCACTTCTTTGTGCAGCCTTCTGATAATGTGGATTGGCAAACCAGTATCGAGCGCGATAATGGTTGTTCGAAATCCGTACTTAATAAGCAGCGAGGCTCGGGTAAACAGCTCACTTTTGGACAGGTTATCAATCATGCATCCCCCTTGTTGTTTAGGGTTGATAATAAATAAGCGATTCTTGGGATACCTGTGCCTTTGCTCTTCACCATCTCAATCAGTTGGCTTTGGTTACCCCTTGGTTGAAACAGCATGAATGATGAGGTCGCCACTCTTTGCAGGTCGTCAACACCGGCATTAATCAGTGCATCCACCACGTCGCGTGTAAGTCCAAAGCGCAAGACCGCCTCTTGCGGATCAATTCGCGCTAATTCACGTGCTGCGTGCAGGTACGCCAAATTTAATTGATAGAAGTCTTGTTGATTGGCTGTCATTGACGGACCTCCAGTTCATGTAAAATATTGCGATAGATAGAAAGCACTCTTTGCCCATACCAGCGTGCACGATCTTCGTTCCAACTGTGATAGCGGCCTATGCCAAGCTCTAAATCGTTTGGTGAAGACTTGATTGCTTCGGCCAAAATACTGGAGCCGACAGTAAGGTTGGTGATGGGGTCTAGCAGTTCGGCTGCTGAGCTCACTCGATGCCCATGCCAATGCAAATTGATTTGCATAAGGCCAATATCGATCTGGTATTTTTCACTCTCTTGAAGTGCCTGGTTTAACAGTTGCTCCGCTTCTGTCTTAGATTTGGCGTAGGTTGCGTTTGAACCATTGCGAATTGCGTATGGCCATGGACTGGTCATGTTAAGACCTCGATGTGAGGCCGACTCAGCCAAGGCAACGGCGTAGAGCATGACTGGATCAATACCAACACTTTGTGCTGCTTTTTCCCACTGATAGCCCGGAAACGCATAGACTGAAGTGCTTGCGGACATGGCTATCACTAGGGCAATGGTTTTTGCTTTAATCGTTTTCATTTTTGTCCTCTAATTGATTTCCGAGAAGCGCCTGAATGGCTTTCGGGCTTATTCTTTTTAAAGGCACTGCGCTAAAGTCAGCGATGCCTCTCGTATAAACTTGTGCCGCTTTTGACCAGTCGCCCACGGCAACCGGCGCTTGCATATCAAATCCTTTTTGCTGGTTCTGATGGTCGGCAATACCCTGTAATAGCCTTGGGTATTCACCCACTTCGTCCCGCAGCAAGTAAGCCTGGTAGCGTGTTAAAAACTCTTTTTGCTTAAAGGGGTATTCCCTGTCATCAACCTTGCAGAGTTCAACCCATCCACCCATATCTGAAATCACGCGGTGGATAAGCGCATCGTCAAACATCACGGATGTCCAAGCGCCAACCTGACGAACAGCCTTGTCAACTTTGTTCCAAGCAACCATGGCTCTTGAACCCGAGTTGCCGTCGATATGCTTGATGACGTCAGCGGGCTTTGGAAAAAATTGCCCAGTATCCGGTGATTGAATATGCCGAGTCAGACCGATTCGCACTTCTTCAATGCTATAAGCACGAAGGGCTTCAAATGCGATGGATAGCAATTGCGGTGATACGCTTTTGCCATACATGGCCCAAGCTGCTCCCCAAACTTCAGCAAACTCGCGTTTATCAACCTCCTGCACTTGAACGAACCTCCCGAATACCTGGTCCGGCCCAGCTTTCAGCGATGCGACGATTGCTTTCTTCAATATTCAACTGGTGATTGCTGCCTTTTAGGCTGGTCGGTGTTTGCTGTGCTTCATCAATGCGAACGTACTCGTCTTCCCATTGCCGGTTTAAAAGCCAGTTATGTGGCATAGGAGTCTTAGTCCGATCTTGATACTGCAATCGGTTGTCACGTTGCTCTTTCCAGCGTGTTAGCACTTCCAAGGCGAGTTCATGGTCTTCATTGAGGCCCATGCGTAGCCATTCTTCTTTAGCTTTCGCTTTCTTTTCTTTGCGTATTTGTACATCCCAAAAGTCTTCAAACTGTATGTGGGCAACAGTTTTAACTGTTGATTTATTGCTTCTCTCAGAGTCATCCGACCGTTGAGAGTCCCTTACCGGGTTGCCATCAGGCATAAACAATGATGAAAATTCTTCTGGTAGCCGAGCTTGAAAAGCGGCAAGAGATTTCAAAAGCGATGCCATACCAACGAAGTCGGCAGGTACATCTTTAAACAACCGAAAGGCTGCCTTACCTTGGTTTGGGTTTTCGATTGGGTTGTGCTTCAGAAAGCTCCGAATCAAAGTCCAACCGGATTCCTCGCAACGAATCAGGAACTGATCTTGTTCTAACTCATTTAGAGCCTTGGCAACCTGTTGATCATCCCAGTTCAAGTCAGAAGCAACGTAACCAATCGGCAACCGAAAGCAGCCAAGCAAATTACAATGTGGGCATGTAAGCAAATACAGTCCTAGCAACTTCGCAGAGTCACTCCAGGACAAAACGTTTTGCTTTAGCCAAAAGCGGGTATAGACCTTGCCATAATCACGCATGGAGGTACTCGCTTCTGTGTTTACGTAATATGCTGACCATTACTTGCCCTTAATCCTACTGGTTACTGGCTTTCAGCTCGCTTGGGCATTCGGGATAGATGTCCGGTCTTAACTGGGATCGGGTTACCTGTCCTTGCGTAGCTTGTTCGATGGGTAAAACGAATTCAGCGGGAACACGCCCTGATTTATTCAACCAAAACCAGACGTTTTGCTGCTTTGAGTTGATGGCTCGTGCTAATGCTGATTGCCCGCCGACCAAGTCAATGGCACGGCGGAGATGTTTTTGTGTCGTGTTGAACACTTCCATACCGTCTCCTGTTACAATAAAAACTGTTACAAGATTGAATGTTACAGTTTTAACTGTAGATAAGTCAACAGTTAAAATTGTTGAAAGGCTACAGTTTTATTTGTAGAATACGGGCTTATGAAAACTTTATCCGAACGACTAAACCATGCCTTGCAGCTTACTGGGGTGACTCAGTCTGAGTTGGCTCGTCGCATTGGTATTAAACAGCAGTCGATCAGCCAGATTTGCTCTGGTAAATCGGCTAGGTCTCGTTACACCATGCAGATCGCGGAGGCGCTTCGCGTGAATGCTCATTGGCTCGCCACAGGTGATGGCGAGATTGGCTTGGGGGTCGGTAATGTAGAAGTCGGGCCTGATATTAAGGGAAGAATTCCTCTCATTAACTGGGTTCAGGCCGGTGATTGGACTGAAATAGCGGAGGGATTTGCCCATGAAGATGCTGAGGAGTGGCGTGAAGTCACTGGGAAAGCACATGAGGGTTGTTTCGCACTTCGCGTAAAAGGCGACAGTATGGAAAATCCAAGCGGAAAAAAATCCATACCTGAGGGAGCAGTGATCGTTGTTGATCCTGAGTTACCTTTTTCTTCAGGTTCATTGGTTGTTGCGCGTTTGGATGATTCGAAAGAAGCAACCTTTAAGCAGTTGGTTATTGATGGTGAACAGAAGTATCTAAAACCTTTGAACCCGCAATACCCGGCAATACCGATCAACGGCAACTGCACCATCATCGGTGTAGTACGACAAGCTATCATCGATTTCTGGTAGCGAAGGAATTTGTGGTTTAGCCACAGTTGTTCATGAGCTGAAGAAGCAACGATTGCATACAGCTACAACTGAGCATTGGCGCACGCTGAGAGTAAATGGTAACCGATTAGATAACCATTGATTGTTTATAAAGTCAAGATCAGCGAAAATAGCGGCCAATTACGATTAACACGACGGATTTGACAAGCGAAGAACTGAAAAGAGAGTACTTCCAAAAGTGTGTACAAATCCGTGTACAAACTAAAAGAATTTATACATGGCAAACCAAGATTTTCTTAATGAAATCAATAAGCGAAGGACCTTTGCTATCATCTCACACCCGGATGCGGGTAAAACCACCATCACCGAAAAAGTACTTTTATTCGGAAAGGCGTTACAAAAAGCCGGTACAGTTAAAGGCCGTGGCTCAAACCAACACGCCAAATCTGACTGGATGGAAATGGAAAAAGAACGTGGTATCTCGGTAACCACTTCTGTGATGCAGTTTCCATACAATGATGCCTTGGTAAACCTACTAGATACTCCGGGACACGAGGACTTCTCTGAAGATACTTATCGTACGCTCACCGCTGTTGACTCGTGCTTGATGGTAATCGATGCGGCAAAAGGTGTAGAAGACCGTACCCGCAAACTGATGGAAGTAACGCGCTTACGTGACACGCCAATCGTTACCTTTATGAACAAATTAGACCGTGATATTCGTGACCCAATGGAGCTACTTGATGAGGTAGAAACCGAACTGAACATCATGTGTGCGCCGGTTACTTGGCCAATTGGCTGTGGTAAAGAATTTAAAGGTGTTTATCACATTCATCGTGATGAAACGATTTTGTACCAAACTGGTCAAGGTCATACGATCCAAGACAAACGCGTGATCAAAGGGCTAGATAACAGCGAGCTTGACGCTGCTGTGGGTGAAAGCTTGGCTGAACAACTTCGTGAAGAGCTTGAGTTAGTAATGGGTGCCTCGCACGAGTTTGACCGTGAATTATTTCTAACTGGCGAATTAACCCCTGTATTCTTTGGTACGGCACTTGGTAACTTCGGTGTTGACCACATGCTTGACGGGTTAACTGAGTGGGCACCAACGCCACTGCCGCGTCAAACTGATGAGCGTGAAGTAAAAGCCGACGAAGAAAAGTTCTCTGGTTTCGTGTTTAAAATTCAAGCAAACATGGATCCAAAACACCGCGACCGTATCGCCTTTATGCGTATTGTATCTGGTAAATATAGCCAAGGCATGAAGATGAACCACGTGCGTCTTGGTAAACAAGTCAGTATTGCGGATGCGGTAACCTTTATGGCGGGTGACCGTGAGCGTGCTCAAGAAGCGTTCGCGGGTGATATTATCGGTCTACATAACCACGGTACTATTCAAATAGGTGATACCTTCACACAAGGTGAAACGCTTAAATTTAGTGGTATTCCAAACTTTGCACCTGAGCTATTCCGTCGCATTCGTCTAAGAGATCCACTTAAGCAAAAGCAGCTACTTAAAGGGCTGGTACAGCTTTCTGAAGAAGGTGCGGTACAGGTATTTAGACCACTTATCAATAACGACCTGATTGTAGGTGCGGTTGGGGTGCTGCAGTTTGATGTGGTTGTGGCACGCTTAAAGTCTGAGTACAACGTAGATGCGATTTACGAGAGCGTAACGGTTCAAACTGCGCGCTGGGTAAGCTGTGATGACGATAAGAAAATGGCTGAGTTCCGCCGCAAGTGCGAGCAAAACTTGGCACTAGATGGTGGTGATAACCTAACTTATATCGCACCAAGTCGCGTAAACCTAAATCTATCTATGGAGCGTTACCCTGACGTGAAGTTCCATGAAACTCGTGAACACTAATCGCTGCGCATTAAAGGAAAACAGATGAACATCAAAAGTATTTTAATTGAAAAAGCCAATGCAGCGATGCAAGCGGCTGGTATCCCTGAAGGTACAAACCCAGCGGTAACACAAAGTACGCGTCCTCAGTTTGGTGATTACCAAATTAACGGTGCGATGGGTGCTGCTAAAGCACTAAAAACTAACCCAAGAGAGCTGGCGCAGAAGATCATCGACAACCTAGACGTTGCTGATCTTGCAGAAAAAACAGAAATCGCAGGCCCAGGTTTTATTAATATTCACCTCAAGCCTGAGTTTTTAGCCACAAGCCTAGAAGCGGCAAATACTGATGCCAAGCTAGGTGTTGCTGAACATGCTACGCCTCACAAAGTCGTGGTCGATTTTTCTTCACCAAACCTTGCTAAAGAGATGCACGTAGGTCACCTGCGCTCAACTATTATTGGTGATGCCGTTGTGCGTGCCCTTGAGTTCCGTGGTGACACTGTTATTCGCCAAAACCACATGGGCGACTGGGGTACCCAGTTTGGTATGTTGATAGCACACCTAGAAGATTTGCTGAACCAAGGTGTTGACCTTGAAAACGTCGCACTTGCGGATCTTGAAAGCTTTTATCGCGATGCGAAAACGCGTTTTGATGACGAAGCCGGTTTTGCCGATAAAGCCCGTGATTACGTAGTCAAACTTCAAAGCGGTGATGCGCATTGTAAGAAGCTATGGCAAATGTTTATCGACACCTCAGTTAAACATTCTGAAGAAGTATACGGCAAGCTAAACGTGACGCTTACGCGTGATGATATCATGGCAGAAAGTGCTTACAACGACCGTCTTGCCGGTGTAATTGAGCTGCTAAAAGAGAAAGGCATTGCGGTTGAAGATCAGGGCGCTCAAGTTGTATTCCTTGACGAATTGGCAAATAAAGACGGCGAACCTTCCGTATTTATCGTGCAAAAATCAGGTGGTGGTTTCTTATATTCGACGACTGATTTAGCTGCCTGTGATTACCGTTCAAATGAGCTAGATGTTGATCGTATCCTAATTTTTGTTGATGCGCGTCAGGGTTTACACTTCAACCAAGTTGAGATCACAGCACGTAAAGCGGGTCTTTTAAAAGACAAAACCAGCTACGAGCCAAGCCTGTTTGGTACTATGATGGGTAACGACGGCAAACCGTTTAAAACTCGTACTGGCGGCACGGTGAAGCTATCAGACTTACTTGACGAAGCAGTGAGCCGTGCGACAGAAAAGCTCGCTGACAGAGCCTCTGACCTATCTGATGAAGCTCGCCAAGAAATCGCGCGTAAAGTGGGTATTGGTGCAGTGAAGTACGCTGATCTGTCAAAGCACAGAACCAGCGATTATATCTTTAACTGGGATACGATGCTGAGCTTTGAAGGGGCGACGGCGCCATATTTGCAGTACGCCTATACTCGTGTTCGTAGTATTTTCCGTAAGGCAAACATGGATAGCGCCAGCCTAACTGGTCGCATTCAGATTCAAGCACCACAGGAAAAGGCACTTGGGCTTAAACTGCTGCAACTGGAAGAAGTGCTTGATCTGATGATCAGCGAAGCAACGCCACACGTATTATGTAGTTATTTATATGAGCTTGCGAGCTTGTATATGACATTCTATGAAGCGTGCCCAATTTTGAAAGATGATGTAGCTGCAGACGTCCGTGAAAGTCGTCTAGTACTATGTAATCTAGTTGCTAACTCACTGAAAACAGGCCTAGATTTGCTTGGTATCGAAGTGATGGAGCAAATGTAAGTTAGTTTTAACTTGCATTAAGGTATACTAGAAGCCGCTTTATAGCGGCTTTTTTTGTTAAGGATATTGTGATGAAACTTGAAGACATTCGCAGAGAATATACCAAAGACGGTTTACGTCGTGAAATGCTAAAAGACACACCCGTTGAGCAGTTTGAAACCTGGCTCCAGCAGGCGATTGATGCCAAGTTTACCGACCCAACAGCGATGGTCGTCGCTACGGTTGACGAGCACGGTCAGCCGTCTCAACGCATTGTTTTACTCAAGCATGTAGACGAGCACGGTTTTGTCTTCTTTACCAATACCGGTTCACGCAAAGCGCAAGAATTAAAGCAAAACAACAAGGTATGCTTACACTTCCCGTGGCATGAAATTGAGCGTCAGGTTATCGTGTACGGTGAAGCTGTTCCGTTACCAACCAGTCGCGTTGCCAAGTATTTCTTATCAAGACCAAAAGAAAGTCAGCTTGCAGCGTGGGCGTCTCAGCAATCGCGCCCCGTGTCATCTCGCCAAGCCTTGATGCAAACCTTTAGTAGCATGAAAGACAAATTCGCTAAAGGCGAAATCCCACTACCTGATTTTTGGGGCGGTTATTGCGTAGAGCCCACTAAAGTTGAGTTTTGGCAAGGTGGAGAGCACCGTCTTCACGATCGCTTTATGTATGTGAAGCAAGCCGATGGTAGTTGGGAAATTGAGCGGCTTAACCCATAAATTCGCCTTTATAGATAGTCACTGTCACCTCGATTTTGACGAGTTGGCAGATGACCTAGCTACGCATATCAAAGCAGCCCATTGTTTGGGTGTTGAACGCTTCGTGGTGCCTGGCGTTACCCTTAAGCAGTCTCAACAGCTTGTTGAGTTTCAAGCACATCATCCACAATGTGAAATCGCCGCGGGGTTACACCCTTATTTTATTGGCGAACATTGCGACGACGATATGGCTGCGTTGGTCGAGCATGTAATACACAACCGCACCCAACTGTGTGCGATAGGAGAGTGCGGCATCGATACAACCTGCGACGCGCTTGAGCGCCAAATTGCACTGTTTGAAGCGCATATCGCACTGAGTAATGAGGTAAAGCTTCCGCTAATCGTCCATCACCGTAAAAGTCATCATCTAATTGCCGCCGTGTTTAAACGTGTTAAACCACAATATGGTGGGGTGATCCACGCCTTTTCAGGTTCAAAACAGCAGGCTGAATATTATATCGGTCAGGGTTTTAAGCTAGGAGTTGGTGGCACAATCACCTATCCAAGAGGCGAAAAAACTGCGCAGGTAATATCACAGTTGCCGCTTGAAAGCCTAGTGTTGGAAACCGATGCGCCATCGATGCCGTTACATGGTTATCAGGGGAAGCCGAACTCTCCTAAGCGAGTCGTCCAAGTATTTGACAGGCTTTGTGAATATCGAAGCGAAACACCGAGCGAGCTTGCCGCAGCGCTTTATCGAAATACCACGCAGTTGTTTGGCTTAGGGTAAATTGATGATGTCGAGATAAATCTCGACCTACGAGTCAATATCACAAATGGGATATAAAATCATACTTACCAGCGATAAATAACCCGTGTAGGAACCGGTTCACCCGGCGATCTTTTGGTATTTATTAAAGCTTCTATACATCTCATAGCTTGGAGGAATGATTTATGCGTTAGTTGGTTATTCACCTTTTATTAATGTTTAAGAGCTTAATTTAAAACCTTCAACATTTCTCAAGGAATAGAAAAATGAATGATGAAACGAAAGTAAAAATGCCATTAATGCATTTTATAAAGGTGCAGGTTTAAATTTATCTTTCAAAGGCAGCGTAAACGAAAATGTGGCACAGGTTTTTGGAGAGATGATCCAAGCAACTAAAAGTTGTACGACAGCTCTAAATTGGGTTCCTGAGCCGACGGGAGGCAAGGCAACTATCAAATGGATAGTAAAGAACTTTGCATAAAGCATTGTAAAGCAACTTAGTTCAGAACAATCTCTTACCTGTGCAAAAGAAGTTGTCAGAAATTACAGAACGAAAATGGAATTAGCTGCATTAGGGATTTCGTTATGTTTAGAATAATTTTACTTGCCGCGTTAATGTTCACCTCGAACTTGGTAATTGCGTCACAAAAAGTGAACCCTTTTCCAAGCTTATCTTGTAGTAATAAGCTACATATCAGAGTTGTTGATCTCGTTTATTGTGTAGATAGCACGACACTATCAAAAATTAACTTTTTAGGACTAAGTAACTAAACTGCGGTTGTAACTAGCCAAGATCAAAATGAGTTGGCAATTGCGTTAAACCCACCGGAAATCTCACTTGGTGATATGCATAAAAAGTTGAATATGAGCGTAAATGAATTTTTTCATGCCCTGTATCATTCAGATCCTCAAGTAAAAAATATTACAAAGCTCCGCTCGGCTTTTGACATAGACGAAAGCAATCCGATGAGTGTGTACCAAAACGGCGATATTTTTGCTTTTGTCGTTATGGGAGAAAATCAAGACTACGATAGGGTTTATATTAATAAAAAGGGAAGCGGTGTTATCTATCAGATAAGTGGCGAGTTTAACCAATCTCAGTTAAATCGCGTTCTCTCCTCGCTTATTTTGGATTTGTAGCATAGCTGTTCATCTTATAAAGTAGGAGCCAGTTCACTCGGCGATCTTTACGCAGTTACTGCGATATAAAATCATACTTACCAGCAGTAGAAAAGCAGGTGTAGGAGCCGGTTCACCCGGCGATCTTTATGCAGTTACCGCGATATAAAACCATACATACCAGCAATAGAAAAGCAGGTGTAGGAGCTGGTTCACCCGGCGATCTTTACGCTGTTATCGCGATAAAAAACCATACTTACCAACAATAGAAAAGCAGGTGTAGGAGCCGGTTCACCCGGCGATCTTTATGCTCTCCCGGCATAACACCAAAACTAGTTAAGCCAATTGCTGATTAATAATTGAGATCATCTCATCAGCGTATTGGTGAATAAAAAAGTGTCCACCAGAAAATTCAGTAAGTTGATAAGGCTGTGATGTTAGCTCTTGCCATGCAAAGACGTGTTTCTTCTGGACAGAATCTTCGATACCGTTAAAAACGTGTATTGGAATTGGTAGTGTGAGCTGCTTTGCGACATAAGTATCTGCAATTTTGAAATCGGCGCGAAGTAAAGGTAGCAACAACTCCATTAGCTCTTCATTTTCTAGAACTTCTTTTGGAGTCCCATTCAAATCTTTAAGCTCAGTGATAAATTCATCATGCGGTAAGTTGTGCAAATGACGCCCGCTTGAAAGGCAATGAGGAGCCCTGCTACCTGAAGCGAATATCTTAGATGGAATAAGTTGATTTTTCGTATGTAGTTGCAATGCAAATTCGTATGATATCCTGCTCCCCAAACTATGCCCAAAAAAGGCAAAAGGTTTGCTTGTTATGAAGTCGAGGTGAAGCATCAGCTCATCAATAATCTCAGGCATATTGTCAATTGCAGGTTCAATAAGTCTTGCACCTCTTCCTGGAAGTTGAACAAAAACAAGTTCAATGTTCTCGTGAGCTTTTTTGATCCAAGGTGTAAAAATAGCTGGTGAGCCACCTGCGTAAGGAAAGCAAAATAACCGCACCTTAGCATTTGGGTTCGGTTTTGGGATTATAAAAAGTTTATTGTTCATGTCCTTTGTCATTTATCGCTCTTATACAAATCAATAATGATATTATCAAACTATTTACAATAGTAATAGGGATAACTGGGTTTCATCTAATGAGTAACATTTTCAGGCGCTGGTAGCATTTTTACTTTCTTGCGAATCTTGCGTTTTACTTCCCAGCGTTTTAATGCTCGACCTATTTGCCATGTGAATACCATCGTAATCACCAGCATCAGTAAAACGACTCGTCCAAGTTCGTGGAAACTAGAGTGGCTTTGTGACATAGCAGCTTCTGTCAAATAGACCATATTGACGAACCCAAGAGGCTGTCCCATCGGCGTATATACTGGTTCAGAAATAATGCTTTTGGTTTTACTGAGCCCTGGTAAGGTTTGAGGTAGCTGTTGATAATCTGTGGGTGAGGAATTACCGTCGTTACCAACAATAAAACGTCCTTGATAATCATAAATCGCGACTTGAAGCACAAAGTCATCGCTAGCGAGGTGATTTGCCAGTGCGCTGAGCCTTGGCGTATCACTGCGAGAGAGGGGCAATGCCACATTTTTTGCGAGCTGCTTGGTGAGGCTCCTTGCGGTAAGGTCTGCGCCATTATGGAGCAAGCGATGAGATTCAAAACTGGTATTAAACGCAAGCCAAGTCACCATAACTAAGCACGTCGCAGCGATGCACAGGCGAAATAATCTACGCCCTCGAGTTGAGTTTAACACTTCTAATACATGTAAATTTTTCATATTTATCGCATATTGCCCGCTTTTGCTAAGGTCCAGTGCTGACAGCTTAGCGCAATCATGTTAAAAATCGGCTTAACGCTATCAAGGAGCAACTTATGTCGTCAATCATTCAATTCGCTAATCGTGAACTAAACACACCAATTCAGGAACATATGGCGCTGGCTCATTGGTATAGCTGCCAAGGTACCACAAGCCTCACACAAGTAAATCAATTACCTGAGATGACGACCCAATCAATATGCTTTTTTGGCCCAAATATACAATTGCAACACCTTGTGGAAGTCACAAAATTTCTTCAAACATTTGCTATCGAGCAGGCTTATTTTACGGCATATCAACCTCATGAACAGCTTCCTGTTGCACTGGGTATGCGTTTTAACGCATCGCAAATGCCGAGTAAGGCTGAGGTGAGGCATTTTGCCAAAAGCATTAATGCGCAAGGTGCGGTGATAACACAAGCACCTACTTTAGCAGAGCCTGGGTTACTTGTGATGGATATGGACTCCACCGCAATTCAAATTGAATGTATTGACGAAATTGCTCGATTGGCCGACCGATATGATGAAGTGGCTTCTGTCACCGCACAGGCAATGGCCGGGGCACTCTCTTTTTCTGAAAGTCTACACCGCCGCGTTGCGTCACTTTCTGGCGTACCGTTATCACAAATTCAATCATTAAAAGAAAACTTACCGCTAATGCCCGGTATAGAGCTGTTATGTCAGGCGCTAAAGCTGCATCACTGGCATCTTGCCATCGCCTCGGGTGGCTTTACATGGTTTGCAGAATCATTGATTGAGCCACTCCAACTAGACGCTGTATTTGCCAACACCCTAGAGGTGGAAAACGCGCAGCTTACCGGCAAAGTGCTAGGTGATATCGTAGATGCCGACAAAAAGGCAGAAGTGCTAGGTCAACTTGCAACCCAATATGCGATCCCAATGACTCAAACCGTTGCCATTGGTGATGGTGCAAATGACTTAGTGATGATGGCAAAAGCCCAACTAGGTGTAGCAATCCATGGTAAACCAAAAGTGGTAGAAAATGCCGACGCGGCTATTTGTGAAGGATCTTTGCTACAACTGTTATATTTGCTAGGTGTGCCGAAATAATATGTGCTATGAGACGTACCATGGAGGGTGATTTCTCCAATCACTCGAGACTATGAATTAAGTCAGCTCGTCTTCCTGACGGATTTTGACGCCCATCCATGGGCTACGACTACCTTTTCTTTGATGCCCAAAGAATCGTTGCGCAAAAGAAAGGGCACTTCCTCTTCACTCGAAAAACATAGCTGCTCGGCGGGTGAACCACCTTATATGGACTCCTCCAATTGTACAAGCCATTTTTAGCATTATTGGTGTGATTGCGTGCTTATATCCGGGCTCTTGATGAGGTGCTACCTCGGCCTCTTTGATGTATTCGCGCCCTTGTG
>NZ_JAKRFX010000023.1:0-81275 GCF_022347825.1 Pseudoalteromonas sp. OF7H-1
GTTTATATGGAGAAGCTGAAGGGGCAAGTTTCCAGTTACCGGGAGTAGAAATCACAGAGTTTGATTCATCGCTTATCCAAGCGAAGTTTGATTTAAACGTAGAGCTAACTCTACATGAAGCGGGAGTTGGGTTGCGCTGGACCTATGATAAGGGACTGTTTACGGAGCGTCATATAGAGCAGCTAAATAGTCACTTATGCCGATTATTAGAAGCGTTAAGTGAGGTAGGCGAGAATACAGAGGTAGGGATATCCAACTTAGCGATGTTGTCGGAAAGAGAAGTAGAAGAGTTGGTGTATGAATTAAACGACACAGCGCAGCCTTACCCAGAGATGGCCTGTATTCATGATTTATTTGAGGAGCAGGTAGCGAATGCGCCAGAGCAGACGGCGGTGGTATTTGAAGGTCGTACACTAAGTTATAGAGCGTTGAATGAGAAAGCGAACCAAGTAGCGCATTACCTACGTTTGGAGCATGGCGTAGGGCCGGATACATTGGTTGGGTTGTGTATAGAGCGGTCACTGGAGATGGTGATAGGGATAATGGGTATCTTGAAGGCAGGGGGGGCGTATGTTCCTTTAGATCCGAATTATCCGGCAGAGCGACTGAGTTACTTATTAGCAGATACAGCGGTTGATATCGTGTTGAGCGGTACGAAAGAGCGGGATGTACTGGGAGAGTTTGCAGGTGCAGTCCTTTGCTTAGATGGGATGGCGGATACGACGGGATATGCATGTGCGGATTATAGTAAAGAGAACCTAGATAGGGAGGAGATAGGGCTTACCTCAAGTCATTTGGCATATGTAATTTATACATCGGGGTCAACGGGACAACCAAAAGGCGTGATGGTTGAGCACAAATCGGTCGTGAATTTGATACTCTCGCAAATCAATACGTTCCAGTTTGAATATAATGGAAAGGAAGTTGGTATATTACTTGCCAACTATGCATTTGATGCAGCGGTAGAGCAATTATTCTGTATGTTATTGACGTCTAATACCATTGTCATTCCTTCTTTTGCAGCGTTACTGTCCCCTGTAGAGATATCTAAGTTATTAGAGGAAAACAAAGTAACTCATATAGATAGTACACCCTCGCATTTACTGACCTTAGGTGAATGCCTGAATTCGAAGTATTTAAGAAGGGTAGTCTCCGGTGGAGAAAGTATAAGTTCAAAGCTATATGAGTTAGTATCACCGAAACTGGATTTATACAATGTGTACGGCCCGACAGAAGCTTCAGTCACAAGCAGTGTTTCTCAAGTTAAGTATTCAATAGGGCGGCCAATAGCTAATGTGGAATACTATATTTTGGGTGAGGGTCAAACATTAGTTCCTTCCGGAGCCATCGGAGAGTTATACATTGGAGGAGCAGGGGTAGCAAGGGGGTATCTCAATAAGGAAGAGTTAACTATGGAGCGTTTTATAGAGAATCCATTTAGAAATGGAGACTCAAACATTTCATCGCGATTGTATAGAACAGGTGATTTAGTTCGCTATCTACCAAGTGGATATGTCGAATCTCTGGGCCGAATAGACGACCAAGTAAAGATCCGAGGGTTTAGGATAGAGCTAGGTGAAATTGAGAATACGCTCTCACAGTTAAGTATGATTGACTCGACTATGGTTTTAGCACAAGAGCGTGATGGCAATACTCAGTTAGTCGCTTATGTTAAGTTAGATGATACTAGCAATGAAAGACTAGATATTGTTGATAAAATTAAAGAAAAACTAGCCCTGACATTACCAAGTTACATGATCCCTAGTGGCATAGCGATAGTTGAAACTTGGCCGAGCACTCCAAATGGTAAAATTAATAAACATGAATTATTGAATATAAGCCGCAATTTATTTATGGATAAACTGGAGTTTGAGGCGCCAAAAACTGATATTGAGCAAGTGTTGGTTTCTATATGGGCAGAAGTCTTAATGCGTGATTATCGAACTATTAGCATCAACACTGATTTCTTTCTTTTAGGTGGACACTCTCTGTTACTAGCAAAGCTAGCGGATTTGATATACAAGCGCTTGAATAAAAACCTGAGCCTTTCGATGCTCTTTGGTAACACCACAATAAAATCTCAAGTAGCTCTAATTGAAGCCAATACAGAAGATGATTCGGCACTCTTTACATGGTTAAGTTTTGATAAAAGTGTATCTGAAAACTATATATTCATACCTGGTGCGGCCAGTACATGTAGGGACTTTATCCATATTACGAGAGATCTAAAATCACAAGGGTTTAATGTTGGTGAATTTCGACATGTGGGTATGAATTCAGGCGAAGGCTTTTTTCAAACGATTGGTGAGAATGTAGAAGCATTTGGAGAGTATTTATTTAGTTTAGAAGATAAAAAGGTAACGCTAGTTGGCCACTCCTATGGGGGCGTATTGGCCCTTGAACTATCAACATATTTGCGTAAACTGAACGTTGAAGTGGAGCTAATATTGTTAGATACCTATTTTAATCAACCTAACCAAAAGAAGAGTGCTAAGTTTAAAAAGACAAAAGTACAAACTCCTTTAATTGAGAGGAGCTCAACGGTTGCACCTATATATTTACTAGAATTATACCAACATCAAGCCAATTTATTTGATGAGTATAAACCAGACGAAAGTGTGAAAGAGCCAGTGACATTTATTTTTGCTAATCAGAGCTCATTTTGTCAAAGATCTTACAAAGAGTACTTAGAGAAGCTCTTTTTTCAAACAGATTTAGACTATATGGCTGTAAGCGGAGATCATTTCTCAATGCTTGAAGGAGAGAATGCAGAAAGTATCACTAAAATAATAACTAGGAGTAGAAATGAACATGTGGCCTGAAAATATTAAAAAGGAAAGTAATAGACCCTTTACCGGTGAAGAATATTTAGCCAGCTTGAGAGATGATAGAGAAATTTACATAAATGGTGAGAGAGTAAAAGATGTAACCACCCATCCAGCATTTAGAAACTCGGCTAGGTCCATGGCTAAATTGTATGATGCATTGCATGATGAAGAGTTAAAGAGCAAGCTTTGCTGGAATACGGATACAGGTAATGGTGGCTATACACATAAGTTTTTTCGATTTGCCACGAGCTCCGATGAACTAAAAGAGCAGCAAGAAGCAATTGCTGAATGGTCTAAGCTTACTTTTGGGTGGATGGGAAGAACTCCTGATTATAAAGCTGCCTTTGGAAATGTGCTTGGCGCAAATACATCTTGGTATGGAGAGTATGAAGAAAATGCTAAGAATTGGTATAAACGTATTCAAGAATCATGTTTGTATCTTAATCACGCAATAGTCAATCCACCTATTGACCGTCATAAACCGCTAGATCAAGTAAAAGACGTATATGTGAGGGTCGAAAAGGAAACTAGTGAGGGGATTTGGGTTAGTGGGGCTAAGGTTGTGGCAACCAATTCGGCATTAACGCACTACACGTTCATTGGCCAAGGTTCTGCTCAAGTCATGGGTGAAAATCCTGAAATGGCACTCATGTTCATATGTAGTATGAATGCTCCGGGAATGAAGTTAATTTGCCGTAATTCATATGAGCTAGCAGCAAAGAATGGTGGTAATCCTTTTGACTTCCCTTTATCTAGCAGGTTTGATGAAAACGACGCAATCTTAATACTTGATAATGTATTCATACCAAAAAACAACATACTTATAAATCAAGATGTAGACACTTGTCGTCGATGGTTTGCTGAGGGGGGGTTCGGTAGGTTGTTTCCAATGCAAGGAGCAATACGGTTTGCAACAAAGCTAGATTTTCTTGTTGGGCTTTTAAATAAGTCTTTAGAGTGCACTGGTACACTGGAATACAGGGGAGTTCAAGCTCAATTAGGGCAGGTCGTAGCTTGGAGGAATATGTTTTGGTCTTGTATTAGAGCTATGAGTGCAAATACTGAGTCATGGCATTCTGGAGCTGTTCTGCCGAATGGAGATGCATTGCATGCGTATCGAGTTTTTGCGCCACAGGCATACAGTGAGATCGTAAACATTGTAAAATCGACAGTTGCAAGTGGCTTAATTTACCTTCCATCTGGACATATGGATATAAAAAATGATTACCTAAATCAATACTTAGAGCAGTATGTACGGGGCTCTAACGATATTAGCTCTTTAGAACGAATTAAGGTTTTAAAGCTTATGTGGGATGCAATTGGAACCGAATTTGGCGGGCGTCATGAGTTATATGAGATAAATTATGCGGGCAGTGCTGAAGAAGTAAAAATGCAATGTTTAAGGCATTCTAGAAACTCAAAAAATATGGACGGCATGGTTGCTTTGGTGGATAAATGTATGAGTAGCTATGATATCAATGGTTGGGAGTCTGGTTCTGGGTACGTTTCTTCATAATTATTGAGAGAAATAGTTTGGCTAGGCATGCTATGTTCAGGTAACAATCTTTTAATGTTGCATAATTTACTTATAGCATAGAGTAGCTTTACACACTCTGGGTAATCCCCATTGTTTGTGAGGCTACCAATTTTTTAACCTGTCATTAACTGCAATGGAGTGGGCAGTCTTTTAATCCGATTATTCAATAAGCATAACTTAGCCCAGATACAAATAAATCGCATGGGCTCTATACAAAAATAACTTAGTTACAAGCTGAAATAGTTTCATTCAGAAATTAAGACGCGATGGTGATTTTAAGAATGACAAATCTATCAAAACTCTAAGAATGGTAAATTCATATATTAAGACCAAGAGTAAGCTCTAACTACTCGAAAAAGCTCAAATCTGCGCATGCTATCGGGAGTTAGGAATTACAATTATCAATACTTCTGTTTTGCCCCTTACGTAGATAGTAATGGGGTATTTGGTACTTTATTTAATTTAATTTTATTCAACTGTGGTTCTTTTTTTGGGTACTTGTATTGGTTGGGATATGCTATGAAGTATCAATTGGCAAATAATAAAGACGAGTAAGATTGAACAGTTATTCGCTTTATTTGGTTAATTTTGGGTTAAAATTGCCTTTATTTTGTTATTTATGATGATTTTATATTTTTTGGCTGTTTTCTTTGTTTCTTTTTTTAAACAAAATGTCTTGTATATCTTTGGAGTCAATGTTACTTTTCATTACGTCCTATGCAACAATATGATGAAATAAAAGGATATTAAAAAATGGGTCGAGCTTACAATTTTTCCAAGGTAAATATACATAAAGCAATTGAAAATGCTTATGCTGCGGGCTACAGGTTGGGGATTTCTGATGGTAGGGAGGGAATAATGGTTAGCCCTAAGGAAGTTTCAAAAATATATGTAAAAGAAGAATTAAGAAACTCACAGAATGTTAGGCAGGCTTAGTTATGATTTATGAATAAGTTAGGAGACACATAGACCAAACTATCCATTTCATATGAATTGATACACTCCATGTTTTGAAAAACTGATTTTGTTTGGCTACTAGCTCAGTTCCAAACCTGCAGTTTCGCGAGAATAAGCCTGACTGCCAAAGAACTTTGAGCTAGGTTTGCCGTTTTAAAATATGCGTTAAGTTAGCCGGAAATTGGATTTTCATTTACGTTGTCAGAACTTTGTAGGAGCTCTACTACTTGGTTTATAGCTTTTTGTATTTGATTTCCGTCATTCCAATCTAATTCTAGCCAATTTATGCCTGTATCTAATTTAAAAATATTCAACTCTAGCAACTTTTTTATGGATGTTGGACTTAAACTAAAGTTTAATTTAACTTTCTCAGGTGCTTTTGGAAGAGACTGCTCAATTCCTGTTAGCTTTTTGGCTAACAAATTGTTGATTTCTTTTTTATCACCGATGTTTAGTTGCTTCTTTCCGTATTGGTGTCGATATTCCTTTTCTGTATCTAAAACAATTTTTTTTACGTTAATGAAAGTTTTTTTCAGCCCAGTTTTGTATGATTCAGCGACTGCTGAATAACGAGTCAGAACATTGTAGTTGTCAAATGCTCCCATGGAAATCCCCAATTTTGACGCGGATTGCTTAACTGTTAGTTTCTTCCCTCCAAGCTTTAACCTTGCGTTATTTAGAGCATCAAGTTCATGCATAGCTCCAGAAAATGCTTGTAGCTTTCCATATGGGCTCAAATCTTCACGGCTAGCATTTTCAACAAACTGTTTCGTTTTAAGTAAATATGGCTTGCTATCGTATACTTTAAATTGTGCCGCAGAACCTTTCCCGTTTGCATATAACAAGGCGAAAAACCGGCGGTGTCCAGTGACAATTTTATATCTACCGTCTGAATCAAGAGGGTATACCGTGGGAGCTTGAATTAGGTCTGATTCGATTATGTTTTCACCTAACTCTACTATTGAATCGATGGACTCGTTTGCCTTTTTCCAATCAGTAGTTCCATATGTTAAACAATTCAGTAAAACAGATTTACCTATAAGGATAAAGCCATCTGCACCATATTGCTTTGCAAGCTGACTTTTCGTAATTTTACGATTTATAAAAGCGTTCGCGTCTGTATCAGAGATAGCTATTGCGGGAAAAAACCTTGCATTCTCTGCATCGGGCAGAATACTATCCAAAAATATTGACTTAAATTCGAAATTTTCAGATGGCAGATCTGGACCATTGTTCAAAGCGTTCAATAGAAGTGTCTCATCGGAAAGCGCGTTCATTCTTTTTGCATCTCCTACTATAAGTTATTTGTTGGGGGAAAGTTACTACACGGTTTAGAACTGTATACTCGTCCGAGACGGCTAGTTAGAAATCCTTTCAGTATTCATGTTAGCATATAGTGTTCTATTCAAAAAGTCGCAAAAATCAGATTAGTATCATGGTATTCATGATTAATCCTAAGGAGTACTGTGGCTTTCGATGTTTGGTTATGTTTGATGGCTTTTAAATTCGATAAACTGAATTAGCTTGTACGAGTGTTCGGTAGATACATTATGTTCCGTAATTTACAGTGTATAATTATGTCGGTTAGCTATATCAAGGGATCCCTATTGAGTTCGGTTAAATCAGCGACAGGTCAGCGACATAAGAAACTTCTTGATACTGCTGACCTGATTTTAGGTTAGCGCTAGCGTAATATTCTGCGTCTAATTGCAACCATGACGCTACTCAATAGAATAAAGAAGTAGCCTAACGCACCACCTGAACTGCCTTTATCTCCCTTATCGGTCGTCGTTGGCGTTGAGTTCGCTTTGTACTGTGCTTTTACAACCAGCTCACTGGTGACTTGGTCAAAAGCTAGATCCCAACCGGTAAATGTATAACCATCTCGTTTTGGCTCAGTGGGCGGCGTTGCTGCTTGTCCATGAGCAACTTCTGCTGCTTTGATGACGGTGTCATTCCAATCCACAAACTTCACTTGATACTTGTTAATCTCAAATTGTGCCGTAATGGTAAGATCTTGATTGACATTATTAAAGCCGGTATTCCAGCCAGTAAATGTATAACCTTCCCGGGGCGGAACTTGAGGAGCCGTTGCAGCACTATTTTCTTCAATAGTTTGAGTAGAAAGCACGCTTCCATCCCAGTTCTTAAACACGACACTAAATTGCTGTGGTTCATAGCTTGTTACCTGAAATGCGACTTTGTTGTCTGTGTAGTCTAATTCAGGGGCTTCTGATGAAAAGCGAACAGTGGGTGCAAACACGCCAGCTTCGTTTGGCGTTACAGTAAATGAAACTTGAACAGATTTAATATCAGACGCGCCAGAAAAACTACAGAAGCGACTGTTACTCAGGTCGATGCAGTTAACTGTATATCCTTGATCTATAGAATGGAAATCAAATTTGACTGCGGCGTCAGCATCGGGGTAGAGATCAAATCGGCGCGGTAAACTGGACAGTGTGTTTTCAGATATTTCCAGTGTAACTCGATTGCTGGCTCCCGTTTTTACCTGTTTTGCTCCCGTTATATCTTTCACTGAGATTTTACTGATCTGTTCTTCATCAACAAAGATATAAGGTGTGGCGCCTAACGTTGTTAATTCTCGTGCTTTTGCACCTTGGCTATAAATGCCAGCAGAATCTATTTGAATGTTGGCATCTAACTGCCAAACACCTTGACCTTTTTGCAAGTCATCTTTGCTGAAATTTAGGCTTGTAGTGCCAACAAACGTATTCTGATCACTGCCTTGTTGCCACTGTTCTATGGTAAATAGTTTATCTTTTGCCTCGGAGCCGTCCGGTGCCCTGAGAGAGTAGTAGCCTTTGGCCATACCAGAAATATCTGAGGCAGTGACAGTTAAGGTAACGTTTTGCTCATTATTAGTTGAGGTCAATTGATGTGACGAAAAAGCGACATTGTCGATGCTTGGTGGGACAATATCTAGTTCAGTTTTATTTTTAACATTGATAGCGGAAGGCAAGCCTAGTTTATTAAAGTGGCCTCGATTGTAAGCACCAATATTTCCATTGCTATCAGTTAGCATCGCAGAGGCAACAAACCACTCACCTGGCAACGCTTTATCTGTAAAGGTAAATGAATAATTCGAACGATACACCCCTTCGACGTCGGTTTCTTGCCAATCAGATGACTCAGCCTGTTTTATCGCAAGTGATTTATACTGGCTAGGTGGTGAAACCCTTATTACACCTTTAGACATCGTTGAGTGGTCATAAGCTTCTATGGCTATATTTACCGTTTTATCACCTGTATTTACATCAACTTCAGTGTCAGAAATGGTAATAGATTTTATTTCAGGGTTAACGCCTTCTGAGACTTTATCATTCGCGACGATGATATGTGGGTTAAAGCCTGCTGCTTCAATTTCACTCTCGCGCAGCCAAAAGCGAACAGCGTTGTTTACATCAAGTATATGGCCTAGGGTTAAAAACCATTTTCCATTGATGTCAGCATCCGTGAAAGTGAAACTAACCTTACTTTCGTAAACCCCCGGTTCGTCCGTTTTCTGCCAATTAGCAGCGGCTGCAGATTTATTGCCACCCCAACTGAAGCCTGTTGGTGGTGATAAATAAACGCGTGAGGATTTTACACCGCTTTCATCATAAAACCTTAATGTAATATCAACGGTTTTGTCACCGTCGTTGACATTAACTGAGTTGGAGCTCAACTGGATTGATCTTAACTCTGGCGGGTTTCGTTCAGTTTCAGTTGTCGTTTTTTGTTCTTGGTAGCAGTGGGTATTGAGTACATCCAACATAGCTTCGGCGGGCAATAAATTGTCACTTGCGCCATTTTCAGCATTTGCCATTAGTAATTCAATTTTTGTATTACAATCTATTTTTGGGTTAGTGATGGTATCTAAACTAAGCGGGTGGCTTGCTTGTACATTCATTGCTGCTAGCCCAGAGACTAGCGTTGCCAGTGTGGTTTTCTTAAAGAGATTAAAACTCATTGTTAGTCCTTTAAAGTTATTGCGTATAGCACTATTTAGCGAAATACTCGGTTAGTACTGATTAGTAGTACAAAATTGAGTAAACACCCTAAATTACCATATGGCTCTAAATCTTTAGAGGTTTTTTTTGTACTTGAATTGTGAACAGATGTGAAAGTCAGTCTTCTCTACTCTTTTGAGTTAAGGTGATTTTTAAGGTGTTCGATAAAAAGTTGGGTTTTATAGGGGGTGTAGTTTGTCTTGGGATAATACGCCCATAATTGTTTTGTTTCGGATTTTACTTCAGGTAATACAGGTATGAGTAAACCTTGGTCGAGCTCCCTTTTCACATAGCTAGGCGCAATAAATACCAGTCCCAAACCTTGTACTGCTGCTGTCAGCATAGCGTCAAGTTGATCAGAGACGAAGTTATAGTTGTCAAATTGGAAGACGTCGCCATTTTCTAAAATAATCCCGCCTAGTTTGTGGTAATAACTGCTTAACAACATTTTATGTTGGCGCAGATCATCAAGGGACTTGATAGACTTATGCTGTTTGAGATAGTGAGGAGCACCAAAGATCTGCATTTGATAATCAATGAGTCTACTGCCTTTATGAGAGGCTGAGTCAAAAGCTTCATAGTAACGTGTGATCACTAAATCGTGAGTAAGATCTGGGTGCGCGCCAGGGGCGATGACATTAAGATGAATTTTTAATTTGGGATATTGGGCTAAAAATGAAGCTATATTTGGCATTAAAATGGTGCTGCCTACCGCGAGTGTTGAAGCGATTTTTAAGCTACCAGATGGCGCTTGATTCAGTGCTTGTCCGTGATCTGTTAAACATTCAAACTGGGCTAGCCACAGAGAAGCCTTCGGTAAAAAGTGCTCCCCAGCCTCAGTGAGATTGACTTGGCGAGTAGTACGAATAAATAGCGTTAAGCCAAGCTGCTGTTCTAACCAGTCAATTCGCTTGCTCATTGCAGATGCTGAAACACCTTCTTCATCTGCGGCACGAGTAAAACTGCCAAACTCTACAACTTTGCTAAAACTCCGCACTCCGGTTAGCCAATCCATTAATTGTTTCCTAGTAAGAATAAGTGTTTTTATTATTACCTTGTTTTTTGGATATTAAAAGCTCGATAAAATCATCCTCAGTAAATGCAAGGGGGTTGACGTGTTTCAAGTTGTGTTTTTAGCTGTTTTGCTGATGTCTTGTTCTCAAATCGCAAGCCAAATCTACATCCCTGTTTTGCCTAATATCACGGATTCCTTACAGCTTACGCCTAGTCAAGGACAAGCAGCAGTAATTAGCTATTTCACTACACTAGGAGCTGCGCAACTGCTGGTCGGGCCGCTACGAGATAAGTTTGGTGATAGACCTTTATTTTTTAGTGGGCTGGGTATTTTGCTGTTAGGGACGGTTTTTTGTTCGATTGCATCTAGCGCCGAGGTATTTTTTATCGGTCGAGTGTTGCAAGGCATTGGTGCTGCGTCGCCGGTGTTAATTGGTAGAACGCTTCTTGCTGCTAGATTATCAGGTAGTGAACTTAAAAGCGCGATGGCGACGCTATCAATGTCGGTGAGTGTTACTGCTATTTGTAGTCCATTCTTGGCTGGGGTGTTATCTGGCTGGGTAGGGTGGCAGGGGATGTCATGGTTTGCGTTTGCTTATTATATTTTGATACTGATTTATGGCTATAAAACTATGCAGCAGAGCAGTAAAATTACTATGTCATTACGGCCAAAAGCGCTCTTTAATGAATATCAAAGTCTATTGTTAAATCGCTCGTTTATTTCCCTCGCGTCGCTCAAGTGGTTGCCTACTTTTTTGTATCTTACCATTCAACTGTATCTACCGTTTTTATTAGCAAGGCAGTTTGGCTTGGAAGCCAACGCAATAGGTCAGGCGATGATGATCCCCATGTTTGGTTTACTCATAGGGTCAATATTAACTAAGGTATTGCAGCGTAAGCGCGCTTATTTAGATATCGTGATTTGGACTTGGCCTGCGCTCGTTGTCAGCGTGTTATTGCTGCTATTTGCAAGTGGTAGTGCGCTTGCTGTTTTGCTTGCTTATGCTGCGATTATGTTTGTATTTGGCGCTTATTTTCCAAGTTACATGCACCTTATTGGCGTTTTACATCCAGAGAAAGCAGGAACAGCAAATGCGCTAGTCGGCGCGGTCGAGCTGTTATTTTTTTCTTGCGTGGCTTGGTTAGTCAACCGATGGCTACTAAGTGGCGTTGAGTCACTTGCGGCACTCGTTTTTGGTTGTGCGCTGTTACTGTTTATGACCTGGCGGCATTTACGCACTGTCCTTATGCCGGTTTGTAAAGAGTAATAGAATGCAGAGCTTCTGCTACATAGCGTTTATCTATGAGACTGATGACTATGTATGTGATCTTATGTTTGGGGAAAAATAACAATGCAGTTTGAAACAGAACGTTTATCCATAAGACGAATGACAATGGATGACTTAGATGCGGTTTACAGTCATCGGAAAAACCCAAATACGTCAAAATATATCGGTGCGCCTGCCACGTTTGAATCGGCAAAAGAGAGGCTAATTCAAGCTTGCCAGCCTTGGAAAGGTGGGGTCGATGAGCGTTTGATCCTTGCGATCGTTAAAAAGCCAGAAGCTCAACTTATTGGTGAACTCGTTTTTAAATATGTCGATGCAGGAAAACGGGTCGGTGAGATTGGCTTCCGATTAGCTGAGGCCGAAATTGGCAAGGGGTATGGGGACGAAGCCGCAACAGCACTGATAAAGGAGGCTTTTCAAAGTCTCTCTGTAGATACCATTCAGGCCATATGCGCCGTTGAGAATCTGCAGTCGCAGCGGTTGATGCTGAAGTTAGGGATGAGACGCAAAACTCGTTTAAAAGCCTTTTTGGATATAGGCAGTGAAAAGCACGATATCTATATCTATCAATTAAATAACCTGAGTTGCTAGATAAGGAAATAATTTAAGGTGATTTTAAAACAATGAGTTAGCTCTAAACTTCCAGTTAAATAGAAATTAACTTGAGTTTATGAAGCTTGACCTATAAAAGGGAACTAATTACAGTGCTTGATTTTAAAGGATTAAATGTGACATGAAAAGAATAACCGTTCTGGCGTTGCTACTACTCTCTGGATGTCAAACTAGTAACACTTCTGTGCCGTTAACAGCTGAAGAGCTAAAACATATTCGCTATGTAGATATGCGACACTTACCCATCAAAACTCAAGCGGATGGTTATTGGATTCAAAAACGTCGGATAGAACCCATATATCCAATAGAGGCGGCCAAAGGTGGGATATCGGGATGTGTTTCTTTGACGTTAGGTATAACCCCTGATGGGAGAGTGGGAAGCTATAAAATTACCAGCAGTTATCCCGAGGGCGTTTTTGATATCAGCGCACTTCAGGCTGTAAGAAAGTGGCGTTGGAACCCCGATGATAATAACCCTGCGCGTCAGGCTATATTAATCGATGCGAAGCTTGATTATTTTGTAATTCAAGGGCAAAAAAATTTGGATGAAGCAAAGCGAAACTGTGAATTCACCTCCATTCCGGGGCGTTAAGCTTAGCGTTTTACTGCATAGCGCGCGAACGTATCCGCGCTTTTATGATTTGAGGCAATTAAAATGGAATTTGAACTTTTAGCGCAGCACAAAGCGCTGATATCAATTATTGCTAAGTGGTACTTTGACGAGTGGGGGAGCATAGTTGAAGAGGCTTCTGTAGAGCGTTTTGAGCAAAAGCTTTTAGACTACCTTAACGAGTCAGCCATTCCTTGTGTAATCGTTGCACTTGATGGCGACACAATCGCAGGAGTCGTGCAGCTTAAATTTCATGAAATGAGTATCTATACAGATAAAGAGCACTGGATTGGTGGTGTATATGTGGACAAGCCCTATCGTGGAAAGCAGTTGGCGTCACGCTTAGTGACAGAAGCGGAGCGGTTAGCCATTAAATTCGGTGTCAAAACGTTATATTTACAAACAGAACACCCAGAAGGTGGACTTTATCGGAAACTCGGCTGGCAACCGCTCGAAAACGTCAATTACCGAGGCGTTGATGTGGTAGTGATGAGTAAAACATTAGTTTAGTTGACCTCAGATCTGCATAAGAATTAAAGCCGAGTCACTTTTATGCCTCGGTTTTTTAGCTTGAAGGTATAGGCAATTAATCCAGCCATTAAATTAACCATAAATGAGATGTACTAGCTCAGACTTGACTGTCGCCTAGCAGTTTATTCCTAAGCAACATTGACCTGACAGTTACCTGTTTTTCAATCGGTGATTGTCAGCCTAGATTTGGGCTAAGTTCTTTTAAACTAAATTCTTTTAAACTAATTCACTTAAAGTGATAAGTATTAATTTGAATCAGTTTTAACTTGATTTGTTGAGTAGCATCTTCGGCTTAGCCAGTCTACCTTTTGACGTAGATCGGGATAAAGCGTGCAGCGCCACCATCTGACTAGAAGCAACCCGACTTAGCCTGTTAATGCTCCCTGAAACGTAAGCATGTTGTACTATTCATTAACGCTCGGCTCAGGCGTAACCAGCCTGAGTGGGATTTGTGCCACAATTGGCGCTCACGGCATTTACACAAATGACGCGGCTGTTGGTTATCGCTCGGAGCCGTTTGTTAGCTCTCTTTATTCTTTTGTCATTTGCGGACATTCAGCACTAACTCGCTTTTGCCCATTATGTTTTAGAGCAATAACCCTCCTATTTGATAGAGTGCTCACCTTACATTAGTTAAGCTTATCGTTACTTGCTAAACGCGTCTTCTACTAAAACGCTAGTGACTACGATGTAGGTGAATTGAGCCGGCAACTTTAGGGGCTATTCATTTAGTCTATCAGGTAACCTCTCACAGATTGAGAGGTTTATCTCAACAAACTCCTGCCATGTGTAGGCAGAAGAGTACTTTTTCCGATACTGTAGTTCCACTCGGCATATATCCGGTCTTGTATCATAGATGCTGCATTGTTTATTTTCGATATTGAGGTGACGGCAGGTGCCATCACCTCGATCCAAACTACTTGTTTCTTGTGATAAGTGTACATTCGAACAGCACTTTCCACATGAGTAACACGGGAAGGGGGCTAGATTCTTGTTCATAAGTTCATTAACCATGCTCTGGTGCTATTGAGGTTGTTTGACTCGAACGGTAGCTCTACCTCTCGTTTACTTATCTCAGCCGATAACAGAAGGCTTCTCTCATGTTCACAACTAATGGACTCCAAACTACTAGTAAAACTAGCCAGTTCTTCTGGCGAAAGATTGAATTCAACCTTGGAAAGCTCAAGTAGATATCGGTCGAGCTCAGCGTTTACCTTCTGAAAGTACTCTAATGTTTTCCTAGCTTCTGATTTAAACTGATCGAGGAATGCCCAGACTTTTTGCATTAATTTACTGTGATCTAAAAAGTAGGTGATACCTATTGTCATTAAACCTGTTGCAACTGCACTAATGAAAGCAGCAAGTTCAGTACCAAGAGGGAAAGTCATCAAAGACGCAAGTTGTTGGTTGAGTATAACCCCTGTGGCAACGGCGACACCTGTCGATAAGATACGTGTTACTTCACGTGCCAATGCGCCTGGGCCGAGGTTCTCGGGGTTAAAGAACAGGATCTTGGCAGCCGAGACTAGGCTAGACCAGGTTTCTCGCAAGAGCTTGCCAATCAACTTTTGAGTGGTGAAAAAGATGTTCATTATGGTTGTGCTTAAGCTAGACAAAGCGCCCGCCAATGCTCCACTTTTAAATTCGTCCAGGATATCTTTGAATCGAACTTTCACCCGGTTCCAAATGTTTTGAACGGTGGCTTTTAGCTTCTCAAGAAATTTATCCAGGGTAAAGTTACCGTTTGTATCTTTGAGAGCCTGAGGAATAGCATCTTTTAGTTCGAACCAGACCTCAGCAAAAACAAGCCCTAATGCCTGCCTTACCCCCATCTTCAATCCAGCTTTGCCAGATTCCATCGCTGTACTCTTAAAGAACTTACTGCTGGTGTAGTAGGTAAAATTAATCTGCTTATCGTACTCTTGTCTTGCCTTCTTGTCGGCTTCTCGCATTTTGTCTTCGTCAATACTCTCAAGAACCTCAATTTGCTCGTTCTGTTTGGCAATTTTGCTCTCTAACTGACGTTTTTGATGTCGTTGCTGTTTAGTCTCTGTTGGCATAGATTTTAAACGTTGCCTGTCTTTTTCTATGCTCTTGCGCTTGTTTTCGATTGTCTTTGGTACGATAGTGGTCAGGAATTCATCCATTGAGTGATCTGACTTGAGGTTGTTGATGTAATTGTGGGTCGATTGAAAGTTTGAGTCTTGGTTGGCAAGCTCTACGCCGCTAAGGCCAGCAAGCACCCTTCCTGCATCGTCATGGACTTCATGGGATGAGATGATATGGTCGAGTTGGCGCTGTTCATTACTAGACATCGTTTTGCCACGGTACTCATCAACCAACTCACCACCTTGTTGCAGTTTTTTGTCTTCTTTGCCCTTGACCTTATAATTCGGGTGTGAATGGTAAAGATCTTCCTTTTTGGGTTTGCCGTTTCCGTCGGTCATGATGTTGCCATTAGCATCACGTTTGACAGGTTTGTAGTCACCTCTATTAGCATAGTCTTGTTGAACGCTATCGGACATGTAAATATCCGTGTCGCCTTTTTGGTGCTGACGAGCGTTATGGATCGTCGCGATATCACCGCCTTTTTTGTCTTCGAAAAGTAAAAAATCCAGGCCGAATGTGGTTACTAAGCTATTAGTGACGGTTTTGTTTAGCTCGTCGACTAATCGGAAATTTTGTGTATTAGTTCCTGACATGTCATACAGTTCCGTAGAGGAGGGAGGCGTACCTCCCTTACATTATATTTCAATGAGGGCAATGCTATTTTTGTGTGTTACTCGATTCCGCAAGTACAGTATTGATTGCTGCTTCGTTGATCACTTGCATCCCTTCACTGTCAGTTTCTATTTCAACGATACTCTCATTACTTAGCACTACGTTACCTTGCTCGTCCTGCTTAGGTTTAAATAACGGTGTCGTGATGATATCGGTGAGAATGGCTGCAATTTGGTAGCCATTATGAATCAAACGGATAACATCATCTTCAAATTTAGAAATGTCAGCTTTTGCTGCAATGAGCTGGTCAAAGGCTTTGAGGTTATCAAAGTATTCTTTGAATACCGCATACAGACGTTCTGTTTCGGCGTAGATCCTATCGACGTAGAGCTTAGTTTTGCTCAGTTGCTTGCGCCCTTTTGCCATCTTGCCAACGGCTTCATTGACTTCTGTTCGGGTTTTTTTCGCATCGCTTAATGCTTCTTCTGCGTGTGACGCAAAGGCCCACCCTGCAATTGCCATAATGGGAGCGGCAACGACGCCACCTAGTACCATCGCGCCTCCGGCCATTCCAAATCCGCCTGCGGCAATGGAGCCGCCACCGATTGCTGCCATCGTGGCGTTATAGGCAGCCGCACCCGATAAAGCAGCAATAGGTGTACCTGTTGAAGCGGCAGCGACAGCCATTACGCCGCCATATACGGCATATGCAGCTGCTGCACCTGTCGCGCTAGCACCTGCAATCTTGCCCATGTAGGCGGTGGTTGATAGTGCGAGGCCATCGATCTCGTCTAGTTTATACTGTGGAAAGTCGATCTTAAGGTCTTTGGAGCTTGCTTGGTTCAGCTTTTCTAGGAGCTTTTCTGCAATGGCTCTGAACTCCTTAAAATCATTACCGATCTTTAATTGAAGCTCACCAAGCTTGGTTAAGCTTTGGTTTGTCAACTCATTCTGCTCGTCGAAGACTGATTTTTCGTCGTCGTACTTTCTTTTAGAAGCCTTAATAATATCGTCTGCTTCAGATTTGTCTTGGTAGCCATCATAGCCTTTTTTGGCGCCGTAACCTGCCGCTGCTAACGCCGCACCTGCTAAAATAAATGGTAGTGGCATGTCTATACTCCCAATAACTTCTGTGCTTCTGCTACTAGCGCTATTTGGCGCTTAACCCAGTCTTTTAGCTCTTCCAATCGAGACAGTTCAACACCGATTGTTTCTGCGATATGCTTGATGAAATTATCTTCGCTTTCTTTCAAAATTTGATCCGCATACCCCACACCAATGAGCTCAATAAGGAAAGATATTTTTTCAGAGTTCTCCGAAAACAGCGGCGGTAGTTCAGCTAAGTCAAACGTCTTATCAAAATCAACACTTTCCTCACATTGAGCTACGATGGTCTCTAGTAATAAAGTTTCACGTTCATCAATGTGACCATCGGTTGCAATGAGTTGTTTGGAGAGATGATATAAGGCTGATTGTTGATCGAGGTTAAGGTTTTGAATAAACATAATTATTTCCTTTTTTCAATGTTATAAACATGAGAGCCAAAGCTCTTTAGCCACTTATCGAGTAGTAATGAATCGATTACCGTAGCTGAAATCCTATAGGTATTTTTTAATTCTTCTACAACTTAATCTTCTGATAATGTGCAGAAGAAGGCACCCTCCCATAACATAGATGCAAATTATGATGGGTTTCTGTGTTAGCCGCTCTATCTAGAACCCCCGCAGGTTTAGGTTGCCAGATTAAGTTGTGGTCTTTAGGTGCTTCCGGCTCACCTATGGCATCAAAAGTCTTGGCCTCGACAAACTCCCGTTGATAAGTTTTAGGGGCTGGCACCAGTTCAAATTTTGGAAATCCAATCGGCTCATTGGTTACAGTGCTCGACCAAATTAAGAGCAGACACATCCAGCTCAAAGTTATCGGCATACCAGTTAGTGGTTCGAATATACTGATGGCTCTTTTGCCATGCCAATGCCATGAGAAGCGGATCACCTAAATACTCATATATAAGCGATATTTCCTCATATTTTTTTATCAATCACTGGCATAGATATTCTTTATAGTTTAAACAATCTCACAGAATGTCGAACGCCACTCCTGCAGAACAGGCAATTCCATTTCTTCATTCTTTGTAACCGCAAAACTTACTAAAACACAGGAGCTTTCAAGGCGTCTAACAATCTTGTTCAACGAGCGATAGTGTCGTTTTTCTACCCTAGACCGGCTATTTTTACCATTTATCCTTACTAGTTGCTATTACACTGCCTTACAGTCAAATGGAGATGTTATCTTAGAGTGAAAAATAAAGGACATTTACCACAATTATACCCAGAGGCAAAAGTGCGCTATTGTTAAGTGGGCATTGGTTTAATGCGTTTACAAACAGAGCTCAATAACCTGATGTAGTTAAAATGGATTTTATACTATTAGCGCAGCACAAAGCACTGATACCAATTATTGCTAAGTGGTACTTTGATGTGTGCAAATAGCAGACACCCACCATAACATAAATGCAAATTATGGTGGGTGTCTGTGTTAGCCCATATCTGTGTTAGCCCATACTTCAATAGTGCATTTATCGCGGCGTTTAAGTGGTAGTGATGATTAAAGCTTTGCTTTAGCTGTATACTGTTCCAAACCAAACTGAAAGCAATTACAGGACCTTCCTTCCAATGGCAGACCAAGCTATTTCACTTTCTAAATATAATCAAGATTGGCCACGGATGTTCCAAGATGAAAAGCTAAGGTTAGCGCCTTTGCTATGCCCTTGGATTGAAGGTGGTATTGAGCATGTGGGTAGTACAGCGGTGGTTGGTATGGTTGCTAAGCCGGTGATAGATATTATGGTGGGTGTTAAGTCACTCGAAGCGTCAAAAGAAGCCATTCAAGCTCTCACTCAATACGGTTATTGTTATTACCCTTATAAAGCTGACGTAATGCACTGGTTTTGCAAACCAACGCCTGAGTTTAGAACCCATCACTTACACCTTGTTCCTTTCAACAGCCGACTTTGGCAAGAGCGTATTTCTTTTAGGGAAAAACTAAGAGCATCATCAGATTTAAGCGCTGAGTACTGTGTGTTAAAGCAGAGGTTAGCACAAGAATACAAAGATGACCGCGAGCAATATACTCAACAAAAGTGGCCGTTTATTAGCCGGGTATTAGCTTAACGGTGGTTGAAATTCACCCCGTGTTACTTTACCAAGTATGAGTAAGCTGATAGCTTCAAAGTACCAGTCTCTTGAATGAGTTATTCAAGTCGATTGGCAAATCAAAAAATCATTGATAAGGAATATAAAAATGAAAATTAAGCTCAAGAAAAGTAAGCTTGTAGAACTTTCGGTAAATAGTAAGACACTTAATAACAAATATACACCGATGATTGCCGGTGGTGACACAACAATTCAGCCCCCATTGATCACTAACGCACAAGAATGCCCTATACGCACGCAGACCTGCACAAAAATAGGTTTATGCTAATTATTCTTAAAAGAAAGGGAAGCTAAATGCTTCCCTTTACCATGGTTATTACTTTAATTCGCTTTTGTCGCTTTATATTTGATAGTTACATTGTAGTAAGGGAATAGGCCGCGTAGGCGGAAATTCCATTTACCTTCTGCAGGCTCGTCAAATACACAGCTTTCTTCACTCCCCCAAAGGTATGGACGGCAGTCGTACTTGAAGAAGTTTGGCATTTTCTTATGGCGCACATATAGGTCTGCTTCGCCTTGACCTGTGATTGACACTTCTAGTTTATCAAAGCCCGCTGGTAGCTCGATTGAGCGATGTTGCCACCAGAACCAACCTGCAAGACCTGTAAACTCGCCTTCAATAATCGTCGGCTCTTTAGCAAGGTTAAGGTCGATAACTACTGGGTCATGATCCGATGCGCGATAAGCGTGCGCCGCATAAAGACTCGCTTTGTGAGTATCTGACTTGTACTCTGTGTTGTAATCTAGCGCGACGGGTTCATCAGCATTGATATGCCAATCTGTTACTGACTTTACTTTTTCCATCATTGTGTTTGAAGCAAAGGCGTGATCTAGGCTACCGATACGTCCTTGATACACGTATGAATAATCTAAGCTATTGCCATGAAGCGTTTGCTTGATGTTGGCATAACCATTCTCGACATAGGTGTTGATTGGATCTTCCTGAGCGTAAGCATTCATGTCACCCAGAATAATCACATCATCTTCTGCAACTCCTGTCGGATTTGTGCCAAGCCAAGTCGCTAGGGTATTAACCGCTGTGACTCGAGTTTGGTTCCAACAACCTTGACCATCATTTTGGTCTTGATCTAAGCCCTCTGCTTTTGAGCAACTGCCTTTAGAGCGTAAGTGAGCCATGACCACAGTGAAGATTTCTTCACCGTTTGCCTCTTTGAACGTTTGTACGACAGGAGGACGGTTACCGTAATCAAATGGTACTGCTTCGGTAAATGCTGGCGTGCCTACTTCAGCTACTTTGTTACTACGATAGATGATACCGGATGTAATTGCGTCCCCACCCACTTGATCAACATTTAGGTTTACAAATGCGTAAGTATTAGCAGAGTCTGCTGCATTTAAAGCGTTAACGAGATCGGCAATCGCACTAAACTCACCAAAGCCATCATTTTCTACTTCTAGCAGACCGATAATATCGGCATCGAGCGCCGATATTGCAGCAACCGTTTTTGCTTTTTGGCGTTCAAACTCTTCTAGATTGTCAGCTCCTCGTGACGTTGGGAAACCTGCACCTTGACCATCACCATTGAAGTAGTTTAATACGTTGAAGCTAGCAATACGTAAATCTCCACGGACTTCTACCTGAGGTGCTTCTGTACGTAGATTAGTATGAACAAAGTTTGGTGTTGTCGTTGGGTGAATACGGTATTGGCTATAACCATATCCCATTACACCCTCAAGGCCTGTCACAGAATCGCCCAGTCGTAAAGTGTTATAGGCATCTAGTGTGGGTGATGGGTAAGGAATAACGTCAGGGTTTTGTACTGATGAACCATCATCGAGTAAAATTTCTTTGCGCTTGTTCTCAGCTTCTAGCTGGTTTGCTGCATCACCAGGAGTAGCTACTTGAGTGCTTTGGTATAAACGTTCAGTACCTAAGCGTACTTCGCCGTAGCGTGCAAGTCCGTATGTATCGTTAACGACCAACTCATTTGAAATCGAAACCAACATGCCTTCGTAGGCTTCAAGACCATTCTCTGCAGGTAAAGTAACGGTAGTCGCTGAAGCCGTAGCAGAACCACATAACTCAATTGCGTCGACGTTAATAAGTTGAGTTTGACCATACTTCTCTTCAACTTTACCACGTAATTTAACCACATCTCCTGTACTTACTGGTGTTGCAGTATATACGACAAAAATACCTTCGGAAGTATTACTATCAGCATCATAGTCAGTGCTTTCTTCTTGAATGAAGAAGCCACCAAGCCCTGCATCTGATTGCATGCTTGCAGTGACAACAGCTTGAACTTCAACCGTTTCTCCAGCTAATGGACTTGCATCGCCTGCGCCCTGAATGGCACTGATCAAGGTATTATTTTCGCCACAGATAACAGGCTCTGGCTCAGGTACGTCACCGCCATTAATGTGGATACCTAGGTTGCTAAAATCGTCTTTAGCAAGTGCAAGCCATTGTCCAGCGCCAACAAATGCAGAAGTTGCATCGGTGCGGCCGGTTGTTATTGCAGGATCTCTGACAAGCGTTTTATCTTTTGTTCTAATATCGCCATCAATCCATTCACTACCTGGGTCGACACCAACCTGACCTAGGCTATCAACAACTGCACCATTGAGCGTAAGCGTAACGGCGTCATCACCATTAAACCAGCTACTTGTGTTTGTTAACTGTGCCTTTGCGATGATCTCTGCTGCGGAGTCAGCATGAGCAATAACATAAGTTGATTTAGCCGCAAGTTCACCACTTAGTTCTATATTCGTGCGAGCTTCTGTTGCGCCATTAAAGAAAAAATTGACTGAGTAACCAGTTAGATCGACAGCTTCGTCACTACCATTGTAGAGCTCAATGGCTTTGTTATAACTGCTACCTTCGACATACTCAGAGATAATCACCTCTGCTTGTGCATTTAGGCAAGCTAATGCAATAGCTGAAGCTAGGATAGATTTTTTAATCATTTTTTATTTTCCCGTGTATTAGAATTATCCGAATTTTTATTCGAACGCAGTATTTTAAGCGCTATTGATGACAATTCAATTAAACTTCACTGTTTGTTTACATTGGTTTACACTAAATTGTGTGTTGAAGGACAAAAGTCGTTGAATTTTATGCCATATTCAAACGTTGCCTGTGAGCAATTATGTGTATATTTCGAGATGCAACGGTTGCGCTATACTCAATTAGGATCGGAGCAAGTATTTGTAGCAAAGTTGCCAGTCAACTTAGTTTGAAAGTGAAGGCGGGAGTGCGTAAACATGGCGATAAAGAGTGTAAAACAGTCATGCCTTCTGTTTATTGCCCTGTCATGCACATCATCGGCAAATGATGCCATAGTGGGAGCACATAATGTTTGGCCTCCCTACGTCATTAACGAACATTCCGGTTTTACTGTTGATTTAGTTCGCGCGGCATTTAAGGCCGAGAATCAAGATTTTGAAATGCTCATTATGCCATTCAGTCGTGCCATGCGAATGGTTGAAAAAGGGCAGGTCGATATGATCCCCGCTTTATGGCGTTCTGAAAGTCGCGATGAACGCTTTATTTTTAGCAATGCTTATTACAGTAATAGGCTGGTACTTATTTCACGTACAGAGCCAACCATTCATTTTAAAGAGTTGGACGATCTTAAAGGACTAAGTGTATGTGCTATTCGGGGCTTTCGTTCTGAAATTGCACTCGCTCAGATCCCACAAATTCGCCTAGAAAAGCTCACAAACCTGACTTCCTGTTTGTCGCTTCTCAATAAAGCGCGAGTAGATGCTGTAGTTAGCGACGAGCTTGCTTTTGTGTATTTACAATCTCAACACGCTGAATTTCACAGCTTCAAAGTACATCAACCGACCATAGCACAATGGCCGCTCCATATTGGCGTTAGCAAATCTTATCCGAATGCAGTAGAAATAATTGAGTTGTTCAATAAAGGTTTGATACAACTTAAGACGAATGGTATTTATCAGGCAACACTTAAAAAGTATCATTTAGATGAGTGAATAAACTAGCATACTCGCTTCTGTTAGTACTGTGTTTTATCGCAAAAAGAAGGGGTGATGAAGCTTAACTTCATCACCCCTTATCGTGAGGTTGTTAACCTGTTAACGCACAGTAGCTTGCCAACGGCGAACTACAGCAAGTGCTAGACTGGCCCAAATCAACCATAATGGCATACTACCGCCATCACTCTTGTTCGTGACGGTATCAGTAGGTGCTTTGTTGACAGTAATATTCACACTACCTTGGACACTTGCCTCACCATCTGTGATTGTGTAGGTAACGGTTTCACTGCCAACAAACCCAGAATTTGACTGATAGGTTATGCTGTAATCAGCATTAACTGCGACACTACCGTGCTGTGCTGTTGCTTCAGTTACTTGCAGCGTATCGCCATCGCTATCACTGTCGTTTGCTAGCACATTAATGGTAATTGGCTTTCCTGAAACAACCGTTGCAACATCGGAAACCGTTATGGGAGCCGTATTGGCAACTACAGTAACTGTAACGCTCGCTCCCGCGGTTCCTCCATTACCATCAGTTATGGCGTAATTCAGAGTATCTACTCCTATATATCCTGCGTTTGGTGTGTAGTACAGGGTATTATCTGAATTGATCAGCACTTCACCAAAACTGGCTGACGCATTTGCTATGGTAAGCATATCTCCATCAGCATCAGTGTCATTCGCTAAAACGTCAATAGTAATATTGGTGTTCCACTTCATACTAATTGAATCGTCTAGGGCTACAGGCATCTGATTATTTGAGAGTAGTACACCCACACCACCTGGGTCCACGATACTGCCATTTGCTTCACCATCGTCATCATTGATACCACCATCTTCTATCTGAAGTTGCACACACCAATGACCTTCAGTCAGTCCTGACGACCAGTTTTCATCTCCTGGAGGAGGACAAATGCCAGGTTCACCTTCTGCACTAAAGACAAGGTTATTTGCGTCTTCCACAAAGTTCACCCAAAGGCCTGATGACGCTTTAAACTTACGGTAAACGGCATCTCTTGGGATTGGTAAGCGCTGTGGCATCACTAATTGATACACTTGACCTGCTTTAGGTAATCCATAAGCGATAAAGTCAAACAAGCCGCCAGTGATTTGTGCATCATCATCGCTGCCCAGTTGTGAGTTACCCTCGTCATCTGTCATGAGTAGGCCACCAGTTTCACCGCTCGCGGTAAACTCGCCTTTACGTAAACAGACTCCAGGGTTACCTTCGACTAAGAAGCCATCCTGTGTAACCACTTCTTGAGGCATAACATTACACTCGGTGATTGCATCTTGGTAATCAGGGATCCCGTCACCGTCGTCATCGGCATAACCTTCTTGGCTGTCAGGAATGAGATCGCCATCGGTATCTTCCGTATCAGATAATTGCTGCAATGATTGGGTCACTTGGATAAATACGCTATCACTATCTTGTGCACTACTTGAATCTGTCGCGGTGTGTGTCACCTTGTAAGTGCCTGGTTGTAGATCCTGAGGGTTAAAGCTCAGTTGCAGTGTATCTTCCGTATATTGGTCGGAAGTCATACCCGTTACTTTCCATGTGCTCGCCACAGTATCATCAACATTTGGATCACTTACCGTTGCAACGACAGACACAGCCCCTTCTTCTTGGCTAACGGTTAACCGATTTTGGTCATTCTGAGTCACAACTAGCGAGACTTCAGGCGCAATATTTTGTTCACTCACCGTAATAGTGGTTTCCCGTTTTGCACCAAGATTAACACCGCTATTCAAGCTGACAGTGATTGTCTCATCACCCTCAAACTCCCCATCTGCAACAGTTTGAATTGAAATATTGGCTTTTGTACCTGAGCTTATCGTTACCGAGCCACTATTCAAGTCATGATCCACACCAGATGTTGCACTGCCTGTCACCGTGTAGTCGACAGTTACTGGATATTGTGGAGCAGGGCCATTTAGCAGCACTTGAATATCTATCCTAGTGCCTTCAGCAATGGTTTTATCTTTACTCAACGACACTAGCGGATTAACTCTCAACAACTGTTGATCTGTTCCTAAATTACCGTTTGCATCTGTTGCTTGCCAGTAGACGTTATGTACTCCCGGTGCAAAAATGGTTTTACCTTCTGTTAGCGTAACGGGTAAAGGCTCTCCGCTGCTATTGAGTGCTGTCGCAGTACCCAAGTTCACTTTGGTGAATAGACCCGTAGCATTAACCTCTAAATCTTCAGGGGCGGTGACAACAGGAGGTTCACCATTGACTGCACCACCTATTTCTAACAGCGCACTCGCTTTAGCTCGACCACCATGACCATCACGAATGGCATAGTTCAGAGTAACAGAACCCGCGAAGTTACTTGGAGCGGTGTACTGTAGAGCATTGTCGACTATGCTGGCGCTGCCTAAACTTGCCTTGACGCCTTCAATAATGAGGGTATCACCATCTACATCGGTATCATTCGCTAGCACATCAAGGGTGAATGTATTATTGGTTGAACCATCAAGCTGGAAGCTATCGTTATTTGCAATGGGTAAGTCATTTACAGGTGTGATAGTTAATGTAACGGTATAGCTATCACTTTGCAGTTCTCCATCGCTTACTGAATACGTAAAGCTATCGTCTCCATTGAAATCAGCTTCTGGTTGATATACCCAGCCTGTACTACTGCTGGTTAATGAACCATTTGCTGGCTGACTACCAACTGTCAGCGTTAAAGTATCATCTTCAGCATCTTGTAATGTCGGCAGAATAGTCAAAGAGGTATCTTCTTTAACAGTGAGCGAGAGGTTTTCACCAGTTGGTGCCGTATTATCAGCAACCACTTCAAGGTTAAATGCTGGTAAACTCGCATTGTCAGTGCCATCACTGACGCTGATTTGAATACCGCTAGTTGTACCAATATCTGTCTCTGATGGTGTACCAGATAGTTCACCGGTTGATGCTGAGAATAATGCCCAGCTTGGCTTATTCGAGATCGTAAAGTTTAGCGTGTCCTCATCTTCATCTGTTGCTGCAGGTATAAAACTATAGTTTTCCCCGACAGTGACTTTCATGCCAGGTGTACCACTGATAGTTGGCAAGCGATTGATGTTGACCACACTTAGCGTGAAGTTAAGGTTTGCGCTTTCACTACCATCACTAACACTGATTGTGATGTTGTATTGCTCACCACCATCATTAAAGGTAGGAGTACCTGTTAGTGTACCCGTTGTACTACTGAATGTTGCCCAATCAGGCGCGTTGGTAATGTTAAAAGTAAGATTGTCATTATCCTCATCAGAAGCACTTGGGGTAAAGCTATAACTTACTCCTTCATTTACCGTGGGGGGAGGTGTTCCACTTATTGTAGGAGCCCGATTCACATCGTTTACAGTGATAGAAAATGTCAGGTTTTGAGTGGCACTACCATCACTTACCGTGATCACTATACCGCTATAAGTACCTGATTGATTGAAGTCAGGAGTTCCTGTTAGCGCTCCTGTCGTCGAGCTAAATGATGCCCAACCTGGTTTATTGCTAATAGAAAAACTCAGGTTGTCATTATCAGGGTCGCTTGCCGTTGGTATGAAATTATAAACACCACCTTCAAGTACCGAAGTAGACGGAGTACCACTGATAGATGGTGCCCGATTCACATTTACAACACTAATAGTAAAGTTCAGTGTCTGTGTAGCACTACCATCGCTGGCCGTTATTACAATACCGTTGTAGTCCCCAGCATCAGTAAAACTTGGCGTGCCGCTCAAAGCTCCTGTGCTGGTACTGAAGGTAGCCCAACTTGGTTTATTGGTGATACTGAAAGTAAGCGTATCTCCATCAGGATCAGAGGCCGTTGGAGTAAAGCTATAACTACTATTTTCATTAACGCTGGTCGCTGGTGTTCCACTAATACTTGGTGTACGGTTTACATTGACGACAGTAATATCAAAATTTAAGGTATCGCTGGCTGTACCATCACTCACTGTAATAACAATACCATTGTATGCACCAGCATCGGTATAACTAGGTGTTCCCGTTAAACTACCAGTTGAGGTACTAAAAGTTGCCCAGCTTGGTTTATTTGTGATGCTAAATGTTAAGGTGTCGTTATCTTCGTCAGTCGCAGTAGGTGTAAAGCTATATGCAACATTTTCGTTAACGGTCGCCGCTGGGGTACCGCTGATAACCGGTGCTTTATTTAGCTCAACTACAAAGCTAAAGGTTTGATTGGTTATAGCGGTAACACCGTCTTCTAAGCCATCCTCTAGTGAAAAGACAAAACTGTCACTCGCATTTTGAGAGTCGTCGTGGGTATAAAAGAGATTACCACTCTCAATATCAGCTTGTGTGAATGTACCATTGCTGCCGAGTGCTTCACCGCTGTCTAAGCTGTCATTACTGTTGGCATCTACAAAGAGGCTTCCGTGGCTTGGTAAGGTAGTTACCGTATACGTCAAACCTGTACCGCTATCATCTACGTCACTTGCAGACAGCGCAGAACTCGTGATGTTTATTGTTGTACCACCATCTAAGGTTAAACCCGTATTCGTTGCGACAACGGGCGCATCATTAACGTTTGTCACCGTAATGGTGAAGCATTGCTCACTAGTCTCAGTACCGTCGGAAACAATTAAACAAATATAGTGATCGCCAACATCGTCGTTGGTCGGTGTACCTGTTAAGGTCGTTTCAGCAGGTGATATCTTTCGAATACGATGGTTACCTGTATCTGCAACGTACACAACGTCATTACTGTCAACCGCAATACCATAGGGTTGACTAAAGCGTGCCACACTTACTAGCCCGTCGGTATTTCCTGAAGCCCCTGCGCTTCCTGCATAGGTTGTTACCACTCCAGTACTGGTGATTTTACGAATGGTGTGTGCAGCTTGCTCGGTTACATAAAGGTTATCAGCGCTATCTGCGGCCACATCATAAGGTTTATTAAAGCTAGCTTGCGTTCCTGTACCATTTGTTGAACCTGCAGAGCCTGTGCCTGCAAAAGTGGTTACAACGCTTGCCGAAGTTATTTTACGAATAGCGTGATTGTTGCGGTCAGCAATAAATAGGTCGTTATTGCTATTGCTACCACCATTATAAGGGAAGTTAAATGTTGCAGATGTTCCCGTTGCGTCCGTAAATCCCGACGAATTTTTACTACCTGCAAATGTGGTTACGACGCCTGCAGGTGTAATTTTACGAACAATATGAGGGTTTGTCTCTACGACATAAAGATTCCCGTTGCTGTCAATAGTAATCCCAGTTGGTGCTGCGAAGGTTGCAGCTGTACCCGTTCCATCATCGCTACCGTAGGTGCCGCTACCAGCAAAGGTCGTTACTACACCTGCTGGCGTAACTTTACGAATAGTATTGTTAGAAGAATCTGCAACGTAAACATTACCAGATGAATCTAGCGTAACGGCTTTGGGGAAGTTAAACGAAGCTGCGCTTCCTGTTCCGTCGTCAGAGCCTGCACTTCCAGAACCAGCTAGTGTCGTTACTACCCCTTCAGGGGTTATTTTACGGATAACATGGTTACCATAGTCAGCGACGTACACGTTACCGTTACTGTCGGTTACCAAGTCATACGGCGATTTAAACGAGGCGGCAGTGCCTGTACCATCTGCATAGCCCGAACTTTGACCTGCAAGGGTCGACACCGTTGCCTCTGTGCTTGTGTTTAAGCTTAACCAGCTAGGAAGCGGAGTACTAGCCGAGATGGAAACGGTGACTGCGTCTTTGTCTGGGTCGCTAGTTGTCACTGAATATTTGTATACTGAATCCTCAGTTGATGCAGTGACCGCTGTGGAAGTAAAGGTTGGCTTATCGTTGACTGCCGTGACGTTTACGGTGCTGGTTGCGGCACTACCATCAACGGTACCATCATTCGGCGTAACCGTAAGCGTCATTGCTGTTGTAGCGTCTGCTGCTGTGGTAATGTTGAGTTTAGTCGTCACATCTAGGTAGGTATTAAGCGCAGCCGCCGACCCACTTAATGTCATACTTTCGGTACCACTTCCTGCTATTGTGACGCTGCTCACTGTACCATTACCATCAGTGCTTGCGATGGTGCCGCTGTCCAGCGCTAAGGTGACTGTTAAGTTGTCATCTTCTCCATCAGCTAACGTTACTGCAGAGAGATCAATCGTTGTCGCGACATCTTCTGTCACAGTAAAACTTGTTGGTAAATTGCTAATTGTAGGAGCTGTGTTGGAGATATTAGCGTCTAGATAGGCTGACTCATGCCATGCAACACAGATAAAGTTGATAGCGTTATTACAGGGGATACTACCAATTAATGCATACCAGCTGCCATTTTGATTGACTATTCCTTTGACACTACTTGAGGATGAAGTACCTCCTGAGCAGTTGCTTGCGGTACTTAGAGTGCCATTGGATTCTGAAAAGCTCCAAAAGTATTTTACGTTTCCCGAATTTTCTAGTATGTCGGATGGAGTGCTGAACACATTACTATTAAGAGCGCTAAGTGTGCCGTTAACAAAGTCATCCCAGTTGGCGTCAGCAAGCTTAACGCCTCCGCTATTATAGACATTGACATTAGGCATACTGTAATTGGTGTCAAGACTGGCGATATCATCCGATGCAGTGAATGACATAACCGCGTGTGCCTTCACAGGTCCATTACTTACAGCGGTTGTTGCTGAACTATCAATTTTATTGTTTAAGCGGCTATGCTTGCGGATAAATTTACTTTTGCACATTGCATCAGCATTCGCTCTGGCTTCTGCTGCAGTTGCACCAAAGTTACCGTTACTCAATTCGCTTGTTTGGTCGGCGTAGTCAAATACCATGAGTTTATCTGAAGCAGGCAACGTTGTGCCATTACTAACATAGTAGGCCTCAAACACTTCAGGCTTAATACGGTTACTCGCCGGTAACAATGAGACAACACCATTGTAGCTGGCAAGGTCGCCTCCAGAGAGCGTAACATGGTAAATCGAGCTGTTACCCGAGTCGACGGTGACTTGTGTGACTGATGCGGTTGTTTTACTACCTGTGTCAACAGTTGTGTTGTTGTCGGCGTCTTGTTTATCTTCATCGCCTAGAATCGTAAAGTCACTGGCAGTTGGTGCAACGGTATGTGCATTAACAAACGTGACTTTAAAGACCAGTTCATCAGCATTTGTCACTTCATCTGATGGCGTGAGTCGTTCGACTTTCTTCCAATTTTCGAGTGCAAATGCGGATGAGGTTAAGGCGAAAAATATACTGCCAGCTATGCAGCTGTTAGAGACAATCTTACGAACACGGCTTAAAAGTGAGCGCTGTGTAATCATAGTGACCCCTGAGAGTTTCAGTTTCTAGGTTGATAACATTAATAGAACTGCTTTGGATGACGTCTTTGTGGATTGATTTTACAAAGATGTCATTTGAGTGTAGTTGATATTTTAAAACCTAGTATCGACAGTTATTAAAAACCGTCACCTAAAACAGGGACTTATAGGGTTTTTGTTCTTATTTTTGCAATTGTTTTTTCGTAAAAATTTAATGGAACAAATTTATTAACAATATTTCAATATAATTTGATGAATAAAGTTATTAATTGGTCTGGTTTAATATCGTTCGTTTTGTTAATGTCAATTATTGGGTTGGCATTCATTTTTGACTAGAGGAGGCTGGCTGTGTTGTTACTTTCAAAGCTACATCAACTTCCTCTGTTGTTATATTTATGTTGTTGGAGAAAACTGAAGCCGTTGTTTATCAATCATCATTTCCAATAGGTACGAAATACTGGTATCAAAATCTTGATACGCTTTACCGAACTTTGTACGCAATGTAGCTTGTAATGATTCTTGTATCTTTGCTGGCGTTGTACCTTTTACTAGTGCTTCATGTACTGCATTCGAGGCATAAGTTAAAAATTGAATATCTCTAGAAACTGATTTCACCGAGGTATTTTCCCCGTGTCCGGTTAGTACGAGGAGAGGGCTTAATTGCTCCACTTCTTTGAGTACCGAAATGAGCTGGGTAATGTTACCTCTAGGTGTCATGATGGGCATAAAGTTGGAGTTTACTACGTCACCTCCAATTAGAATGCGTTGTTTGGGTAGCCAAAGCATAACATCACCTGGCGAATGGCCATCGTTGGCGAACACAAATTCAACTTCAGTATCACCAAACGTACGGGCTTGTTGATGTAAAATGATTGAGGTAGGGATGGCGAGTGTGCTCTCACCAGTTGCGCCTTTAGTCATATTAAAAAACGCCTTAACATCAACCGGCCCATCGCTTTTCATCGTCTCAGCGGACAAAGAGGTGGAGATAAGCTCTGCCCCGAGTTTTGCAAAAGCGGCATTACCAAGCCAATGATCGGCATGGCTATGAGAGTTGACTACCCAGCGAATTGGCTGTTCAGTTACACGTTTAACTGCTGAGATAATAGCGTTACCAATGTGCTCGGATGAACCAGAATCGAACACTAACACACCTTGATTCGTAATAATAAAATGACTGTTTGAATTCCACCCTTTATTTTCAACTGTTGGTCTGCCATAAAAAGGAGATATTACGCTATAGACATTCTTTGAGACCGAAACGGCTTCTAACTCAAGTGATTGAGATTGTGCACTGACGTGAGCACAGAAGAGCCCAACAATCATGAGCCCTGATTTGATTCGATTTAGCATCGTTTATCCATATTGTTATTATTTATATCTGTACTTGAAGCTGTCTACTTCAAAGACCAATTGAAACTACATTTTCTCCAAAATGAGTTCAAGCGCTTACGCTGCTTAAAGTGTAAGCAAGCGTGTCACCTTATTAAACTCGCTTTTTAAAGCCTCAAATTATCGTTCAGTAGTCGAACATCGATGATCTTATGCATACGTATTCAATAGATTGTTTAGCTAGGAATTCTATATTGTTAATCTTGTGTGAATAAGAGGCGCAATAATGAAAAATATAAAACTAAACCAAATTGCAGCGGGAGTGTTGTTAGCATCCAGTTGCGTTACACCTACACATGCCGCTGAAGGCGACCCAACAACATTCGTTCATTTATTCGAATGGTCTTGGGCTGATGTTGCTACAGAGTGTGAAACGTTTTTGGGGCCAAATGGCTACGCGGCAGTGCAAGTATCACCACCCAATGAGCATATTACAGGGGACCAATGGTGGACTCGTTATCAGCCAGTGAGCTATGAGATTGCGAGTCGTAGTGGTAGTCGAGCCGAATTTGCCGATATGGTCGCGAGGTGTAAATCTGCCGGAGTAGACATCTATGTTGATGCCGTTATAAATCACATGGCTCATGGCAGCGGCACCGGAGTTGCGGGTAACACTTTTGGCAACAAACAATATCCTATCTATAGTCCACAAGATTTTCATGAGACCTGTGCAATAAACCCTGAAGACTACGGTAATAATGCATGGCGAGTACAGCACTGCGAACTCGTAGGGCTTCATGATTTAGACACCGATGCGAGCTACGTACAAAATACCCTAGCGGGCTTTTTGAACGATTTACAGTCTCTGGGCGTGGCAGGGTTTAGGTTAGATGCAAGCAAGCACATGCCCGCAAGTGATATTGGTGATGTGTTAGCCAAGCTAAATCAACCCGCGGTCGTTTTCCAAGAGGTAATTGATCAAGGAGGCGAGGCGGTTTCTGCTTCTGAATATCATCAAAATGGTTTAGTCACCGAGTTTAAATACAGCATTAAACTGAGCGAGACATTTAAGCAAGGCAAATTGGCTTGGTTAAAAAGCTTTGGCGAAGCTTGGGGTATGATGCCAAGTTATAAAGCCGTGGTATTTACAGACAACCATGACAACCAACGCGGGCACGGTGGTGCAGGCTCTATCGTTACCTTTCATGATGGTAAACTGTATGATTTAGCGAATGTATTTATGCTGGCATACCCTTATGGTTATCCTAAAGTGATGTCTAGTTATGAATTTAATGGCGACACTGATGCTGGTGGCCCATCGGTCCCTGTTCATCAAAGTGGTAACCTCAATTGTTCCAGTCAATTATGGCAGTGTGAGCATCGTCGCCCAATGATTGCAGGTGCAATGCAGTTTAGAAATCATACTAATGGCAATTGGACGGTGGCAAATTGGTGGGACAATGGTAATAACCAAATTGCATTTTCTCGAGGTGATTTAGGCTTTGTCGCCATTAACCGCGAATCTTCTAGCATGGTCCAAAGCCTGCAAACGGGGCTTTCTGCCGGAACCTATTGTGATGTGCTAAGTGGAGGTATCGGCCAAGAAAACTGCGCGGGTAGAAGCATCGAAGTTGATACCAATGGTTACGCACAAATTAATTTAGCTGCTATGGATGCCATAGCCATTCATCATCAAAGTAAACTGGCTACGCCACCAGAGACCGGTGAATGGCAACGCACATTAGTTTTTATTAAAGCCGAAACTCAATCTGGTCAGGATATGTTCGTTCGAGGTGGTCTTGATCATGCCGCAGCATTGCAGCGTGGGATTGATTGCGGCGCCGATCCTACTCTTTGCTCTTTACCTATCAAGCATTTGAATATGCGAAGCATGACAACTTCGGCTTGGAAAGTGGCTGATACTAGATTGGATTGGCTAGCGGCTGAAACTGGGCAGTCTAGTGATGCCCAAGGGAGTCCGCTGGATTGGACAACCAATATTTGGCCAGCTAACTGGGGCGCGGAAAAGCGTTACGATAGCGATGGTTTTGGCGTCATGTCACTCAATCAATGGGGAGCACATTACTGGTTGCTGGAAGTAGAAATGGACTGTAGCAAGACATTCAACGGTTGGTTTGAAGTAAAAGCATTCGTTAAAAATGGTCAAGGTTGGGAAGGGGATATTAACCAACAAGACACGCCATATACGAGCAATAATCACTTTGCTCAATGCGGAAAGTTGAACGTGTTTGAGTTTGGCACAAACTCAACCTCTATCTCTTCATTATAGTAAAGATGGACTAGGGCTAACCTAGTCCAGATTTACACTCCTCAGTTCTGTAAAGATTACACCCAATCAATACATTAATTTTGAATATTTATATATTTCATAAGCTTATGTAGTGGTATTGATTCTGCATGTGCTTCTATCTCTACATCAGCAACGTATTGAAGGAGAGAATGATGACGGAGTCAGACAATATTTCAGTCGCGATCTTAGCCACTGACGGGTTCGAACAAAGTGAGCTGATTAAACCTAAGCAGGCGCTTGAAAGCGCTGGATTTAATGTTGATGTCATTTCATTAAACAAGGGTGATATTACCGCTTGGAATGAAGACCGTTGGGGTGAGAAAGTCGCCGTTGATTTAACCTTGGATGAAGCCATACCCAGTAAATATGCGGGGCTCGTTTTACCAGGCGGGTTGTTTAACCCCGACAAACTAAGGCAGGAAAAATCTGCGGTTAAATTTATTCAGGCCTTTTCACAGTTTGGGAATAAGCGTCCAATCGCGGCGATATGCCACGGTCCTTGGCTGCTAATCGAAGCGCAGCTGGTAGAAGGTAAAACGCTTACCTCTTTCCCAAGTATCAAAACAGATCTTAAAAATGCAGGCGCAGACTGGATTGACCTTAAAGTTGCGGTAGACGACAACTTGATCACGAGTCGTAATCCAAATGATCTTGATGCTTTTAATGAAGCAATCATTGAGGCTCTGCAACAAGATACTATCAATTAATCGAAAGAGTGGGTTTGTGCCGTTTCAAACAGACGCGAATTGGTATACATAAGGAGAAGATAATGTCAGATATAAAGAAGACTTTTTGGGAAGCGCTAGACAGCAGCCCCAATGTGATGATTGGTTTGAGTGATGACAATAATCACCATGAGCCAATGCGCGCACAGTTGGATAAAGACGCCAATGGCGAGTTTTGGTTTTTTACCAGTAAAACAAATCGTATTGCCAAGTGTGGTAAAGCGACTGCTCAATTTTCCAGTAAAGGGCATAATGTATTCGCTTGCATTCGCGGACACTTAATTGAAGAAACGCGACAAGACGTACTTGATGCCCATTGGTCAAGACAAGCCGAGAGCTGGTTTGAAAAGGGTAAAGATGACCCCGAGCTTATCATGCTCCGTTTTGAACTGGATGATGCTGAAATTTGGCATGTTAGCCCTGACTTGAGCGGCTTATTAAAACTAGCCGTGGGCAAAAATGTGGAACCGGAAGAGATGGGTGAGCGAGAAACGGTCCAGTTTAGATAATCACATTACTCAATTTGAAGAAGTCACTAGGGCGCAAAGACGGTACTTGTTTTTGCGCCTTCATTGCTTCCACTCACGTGAAAATGTTCCCAAATGTATTGTTAGTAGTGTAAATATTTAGGACTTTGGGGAATTCTCTGGACAACGGCTAACACTGTGATAACAATGAATGTATTGATTTAAAAGTAAGTTGTTTCAGCGAATTCAGGAGTGTACATGGCCACCGGGGATACCTTTGATAATTGGCAACAGGCCTTATCTGCCAGTTACGAGCAATTAATCAATCAACTTGTTACTCATACGCCGCAACTATTGGGCGCGGCACTCATGCTGCTTGTCGGTTGGGTGGTGGCTTGGCTATTGAGCAAGCTAACTATTTCGTTATTTAAGCTTTGCAATCGTGCATTGGTGGGTTTAAGTCAACGAGTGCAAACCGAACAAACGCTTCAGCTAAATCTAAAACACGCTCGATTAATAGGGAAAACCGTGTTTTGGGTCACGATGATGTTTTTTATCGCAGCAGCCACATCCAGCCTTGGCTTAAACTTCTTCAGTGATTGGATCTCTTCGTTACTTAGTTACCTACCAAACCTCCTCGCTGGGATATTTATTATTGTTGGTGGTTATTTGCTTGGCAATCTGGCCAGTGCCATGGCAAGAGCCGGTGCGCAGTCTGTAGGGTTTGCGCGAGTCGAAGTCGCGGGTAACATAGCCAAGCTCGCGATTCTATTTACTGCAACGGTAATAGGTATTGAGCAATTAGGGATCAATATTCAATTTGTGACCAATATGGTGGTGGTGCTGACAGGCGTATTGTGTGCAGGAGTTGCATTGGCCTTTGGCCTTGGGAGTCGAGAGTTAATCGCAAATACCGTCGCGGCAAAACAAGCGCTGCGTCACTGTCGAATTAACGATCAAATTGAAATTGCTGGCGTTTCAGGTACGCTCACCGAAATCACAGCAACGATGTTAGTGATTGAAACTCAAAAAGGGAGAACCCTAATACCGGCAAGGCAATTTTTAAAGGACTCGGCACATATTACCGCGACACACAGTCATTCAAGTAAGCAGTAGGGAGGCTCTATGTCAGCGTTAAACCTCAAAATTGCGCAACACTTTTTACAAGAGGAGCCTGCAGGTGCCGCGCGCTTACTTTCTTTGCAAACGCCAGATATCGCTGCCGAGTTACTAAAAACGTTACCAAATGAAGTTGCTTTAAACGTGCTTAAAGTCATGCAGCCCCGCAGTGCAGCGGAAATTCTGATAACGCAAACGGATGTGGATATTGCGAGATGGCTTGGCAAAATGAAGTTGGCTGATATTGCTGCTATCTTAAGGCATTTACAGGAGGAAGAACTTGCACGTTTTCTTAATCTCATTTCAGTAAGACGACAAACTCTCTGTAAGATGTTAATTAGCTACCCTGATTATACTGTGGGAGCGTGGGTTGAGACGGACGTATTAATTCTTGAAGAAACAATGACGGTTGAGGAGTCACTACTGCGCTTAAAAAAGCGTGACTATATCGGGTTTGCGCTAGTTTATGTGGTAAATCAGCATCGCCATGTGGTCGGTCAGTTGTCACTAACTCATTTGCTTCGAAAAGCGCCGCAACAGAAAATTGCAGATTTGATGGATACTCACGTCGCTTCTCTAAGTGGTTATACCGAGTTGCATAGTGCATTGAAATCGCCCGTTTGGGCGCAACAAGATCAGGTTGCAGTTGCCAATCGAAGTGGTGATTTTATTGGGGTATTGCCACATTACAGAGTGAGAAGTGCACTTGGCCGAATGGATGAAACACAAGACAAGCCAAGTGAATCTTTAGATTTATTAGATGCCTACACCAGTTCGTTTGCCAGTATGTTAGATACATTGGTACCAGTTAAGGTCAAGGGGAAATAAGCAATGAGCGCAGCAAAAGATACATTAGATTCAGCGGTAGAGCAGCTCAGTGATGAGTTTTTAAGTAAGTTTCCGCTAAAAAGTGCACAGCTCCTTGGCACTTTACCTCCAAACGAAGCCGCTGAATTATTACAACAGCAGGCACAACATATCATTTATCGGTTATGGAAATATTTGCCACCGGGAGCTGCAGAGCAAATTTTCCAGCAATTCCCTGTGGATTATCAAGCACAATTTATCGCGAGCCTAGATAGCCATATTGCGGTTGGGCTATTGAACAAACAGTCGCAGGAAGCGCTGCAGGTGCTACTTGCTCAATTAAAGGAACAGCATTCAACTATAGCGGATGAACTTAGTGAGTTGCTGGTTTTTCCTGAAAATACCGCTGCGAGAATGATGAACAAAAAGGTTCAAGCGTTTTACTCAGATACGACACTACGAGAAGTACTTGCACAGCTGAAGCGATTAGACGGTAAAGTGCCAGATGTCATCTATGTGTTAAACGAACAGCAGGATTTAGTGGGCGAGACTACACTCAATATTTTAGTGGGAAGCTCCTCAAGTAAAACTCTAATGCAGGTTGCGACACCGATCCGAGTCACGCTAAATGTAATGGATCATAAAGATCAGGTCGTGGAAGCGTTTGAAGGGCACAAAGTGCGAGCAATTCCGGTACTTGATGCGCAGCAACAGCTAGTTGGGCAGATCCGATTTTTTGACGCCTATCAGTCAACCAAAGAAGATTTAGCGAGTGATATGCAGACCATGGTAGGTGCGAGTAAAGACGAAAAAGCTCTATCAAGTAGTTGGTTTGCAGTAAAGAAACGGCTCCCGTGGTTACAAATTAACTTGTTAACCGCATTTGCAGCCGCAGCCGTCGTGGGGGCATTTGAGGGATTGATTGCTCAAGTTACCGCTTTAGCTATTTTGCTGCCAGTAGCTGCTGGACAGTCGGGTAACGCAGGGGCTCAAGCTTTGGCGGTAACAATGCGAGGCTTAACACTACGAGAAATTTCAACGCGACACTGGTATCAGGTGATGCTAAAAGAAATGATGGTTGGTCTGCTAAATGGCATAGCAATAGCCGTCACTTGTGGCATTGGCGTATATTTGTGGAGTCAATCACTCGGTCTTGCACTTGTTATTGCGCTTGCGATGATATCGTCTCTTGTCATTGCGGGAAGCTCAGGCGCTATTGTTCCAATAGCATTGAAAAAATTTGGACTCGATCCTGCGCAATCTTCATCAATTGTACTTACGACAATTACAGATATAGCGGGTTTTATGTCATTTTTGGGGATTGCGTTGTTACTGTCAGATATGTTGCCGAAAGGCTAAGTGAGGAGTGAGGAAATTCGTAGAGCTAGTGCAGGCACTAGCTCTGAGCAATACGTATTAGTTAACTACTACGTTGCTTGCTTGAGGACCTTTCTGGCCTTCTTCAACTGTGAAAGACACTGATTGGCCTTCAGTTAAAGTTTTGAAACCGTCAGAAACGATAGCACGGAAATGTACGAATACGTCTTTACCGCCGTTCTCTTGAGTGATGAAACCAAAACCTTTCTCTTCGTTGAACCACTTAACTGTGCCGTTTACTGTGTTAGACATAATTGAAACCTTTTTCAAAAAATTAAATATGTGGTGAAAATCACCGATAAAGCGATAGATAAAACTTAGCTAGTAACGCATTGGTATATCTATAAACGACTTTTTAAAAAAAAGAGTATCAAGAAAAAACAGTGCAGCAGTAGTAAGTGCTCTAAGTATCTAAAGCCTGCATATAGTATAGCGTTCTTAAGGCGCTGTCCAATGAAGTTTGCAACTTTTTTGTTTAAAAAGTGAGCGGAGTGAATTTTGAGCGGATTTATTAGTGTAACTTTGATTGGGATGGACGAATTTGAAACATGTGTTTTCTTCGCTTTATTATTACCAAACTGTCCATCGCATTCTGTGTTTTCCAGCTTGCTTATTTTAAACTTCGATAAAATAAAGTGGTAACGCGCTCTTCTGGTAGCCAATTAGCATAGTTAAGATTAAGTACTTGTAGTGGGCGAGCGGCTACAACTTCTTCCAAGCTTGTATTATTTTTCATTGCATCTAGCATAATCGTTTTAGCTTTTTGTAATAGTGCCAGATAATCTTGTAAATTTTGTTTATCTGTTACAGGGCCATGGCCAGGTATGACGGTGGTCTTGTCGTCTATTTTCTTTATCACATCTTGTACAGCTTTAATTACTCCATCTAAGGAACCGCCGCTGTCGACATCGACAAAAGGTAAGCTGCCTAAATTAAAATAGATATCGCCCATATGTACGGCATTTGCTCGGTCAAAAAAAATCACTGCGTCGCCATCGGTATGGGCGTGATGATAATGCCACAAGTGAGCATGTTCTTGGTTAAAGTGGAGTTTCATATCACTGCCAAATGTCAAGGTTGGCAAGTAGTCAGAACCGTCACCATGTTTTTGTTCTAACCGCTTGTATACATTGTGATGCGCGATAACATGGCTGCCTGCTTGTGCGAAATTTTCGTTGCCTCCTGTATGGTCGCCATGATGATGGGTATTAATCACAAACTCAGGTGCGTTGGGTTGGATAGTTTTGATTTTTGCTTTAATTTGTTCGCTGAGTTTCGCGAACTGATCATCGACAATGTAAACGCCATCTGAGCCTGAACTTATCGCAATATTACCGCCTTGCCCAAATAGCACGTGAAGGCCCTTTGCTACCTCTTGCAACTTAAATTCAATATCATCAGCTTGTGCGTTTGAAATGTTTATTAATCCAAACGCGATGGCAGCGAACGAATTTCTTGCTAATTTAATCATGATCCATCCATTTTTTATTCTATTTTTTGTTTATTTCTATAAAGCAGTGGCTTCAGGTGTTTTATCATGCGTGTCGATTCACTCTTCTGCCGCTGCTGCGTTGTCTATTACCTGCCTCAATGCCGCATCCATCTTTAGGATAAAATCTTGTTTAAATGGATATTTTTCTTCAAACCCTTTTAAGTACCCAATGTGGGCAGTACGACGCATTACTATTTTATCTTCAACAATATTACTGGTGCTTAGACTTGGTGTTATCTGCGACATTTTATTGATACCAAGTAAAGTGGAAAGGCGGTCATTGACGTAACAATCAATGCGCCCACGTGCGAGCTTTTCGATATTTGAACGTGTGCTTTTGTTTTCCCAAAGTTGAATAAGTCCTTGTTTTTGCGCTTCCATTAGGCTTTCATCTAAGATGATATAACCGGCATTAATACCAATATTAAGTACTCTGTCTGGTGTGACATGAGGCAAGTTCTTTAACGTGATCCCTTGATTGCAAAAGGCAACCACTACCTCTTCTTGAAGAGGAATTGAATACGGCCAGATATAGGGGCGTTTTTTGATATGAATATAAGGTGGCATTAACGCCATTGCATCACCGGATGCCATAGAGGAAACACCTCGCTTCCAAGGTACCGCTTGCAAATTAACTTGATATTCATGACTCAGCAAACGTGCAGCTTGCTTCACTATATCTACATAGATGCCATAAAGTTCGCCGTTAATTTGATAACTATAAGGCGGGTAAGCATCGTCGACCAAAATGGTTACTTTAATAGGTGCTGAGTATTCAGGTTTATGGGGAGCAGCGTTAGGTAAAAGCGGCAGAGAGATACAGCAGCAAATAAAAACAAAGCGAAATAAATTCATTTTTCACTTATGTAACGAGTAGTCATTTTTTAAATATAGCCAACAAATAGCGAGTTTGTTAGGAGAGGGTACTAAACTTGTGTTACGAAGAACTTGGGCTATAAATTCCCAATATTTACGTATTTGATATACTTCATCAATGCTTAGATTGAAGCACTTAGGTATTGACACTGCTAAAGTATATTTAACCTGAGCTGCGGATAATTAATGCCTTTCTAGCAGCCAGTTTTAGCGCTAACTGCGTTGAATTCACTTCCAATAGCAAGCTATTGGTGCGTAAATTCGCCTTGCCTACAGGATGTAGATACCTTAGCGAGAGCAGGACGCGGAAGCGGTGTTTTCCCTAAAACTCTCTGGCTAGACAAGGAAAAAACTAAGTTGTGCTTTAGCAACAATGAGTTGGAACATTCCTTATCCAAACCTCAGGTTATTTAGATCTTTTTAGGGCAGATGTGTACTAAAGAAAGTCAGTTGAATAGTTGGGCAAGAGCAATCAAAGGAGGCTGAAGCCTCCTCTGTATAATGTGAACGTTGACTACAGTTTATTCTCTGCGAGTGCGATAAAGAAACTATAGCTTAGTGCGACATCGTGAATACGCTTAAAGCGACCAGACGCACCACCGTGGCCTGCTTCCATATCGGTTTTTAACAGTAATAGATTATCATCTGTTTTATATTCTCGTAGCTTAGCGACCCATTTTGCTGGCTCGAAGTACTGCACCTGAGAATCATGCAAACCCGTGGTTACAAGCAGGTTTGGATAAGCTTGCGCTTTAACTTGATCATAAGGTGAGTAAGACAGCATGTAGTCAAAATATGTCTTCTCATTTGGATTACCCCATTCATCGTATTCATTTGTGGTCAGCGGTAGTGTTTCGTCTAGCATGGTATTGATCACGTCAACAAATGGTACAGCTGCATGTACACCATCGTACAACTCCGGCGCTTGGTTAATGACTGCACCCATTAATAGGCCACCCGCGCTGCCACCTCTGGCATAAATACGTGAAGCATCACCATATTTTTGCTCAACGAGTGCTTTTGTAACGTCAACAAAGTCGTTAAAGGTGTTCTTTTTATTTAACTTTTTGCCATCATCATACCAAGGGCGGCCAAGCGTTTCCGAACCACGAATGTGTGCAATCGCATAGACAAAACCACGGTCTAAAAGGCTTAAGCGGCTTATAGAGAAAGTAGGCTCAACATTAGAACCGTATGAACCATAACCGTATTGTAGTAACGGGTTAGAACCATCTTGCTTGAACTTATCTTTACGATAAACAATTGAAACCGGTACTTTTATGCCGTCACGTGCGGTAATAAAAATACGTTCAGATTGGTAGCTTTCAGGTGCAAAATCGCCCAATACTTTGTCTTGCTTTAATAGTGTTTTGTCTAAACTAGTAAGGTCGACATCATACACAGAAGCCGGGGTCGTCATACTCTGATAACCAATTCTTACCGCATTTGCATCTAGGTTTTCGTTACTCGTTAAATAAACAGCATAAGCCGGGTCATTAAAGGTCAAACGCTTGCTTTCGTTATTATCTAAATTTAATACGGTGATTTGGCTAAGGCCATTCTCGCGTGTTTCGAAAACTAGGTGCTGATTAAATAGCTCAAAGCTATCTAGTTTTGCATCGGCATTGTGCGGTACAACGGTTTGCCATTTTGAAATATCACTTGCATCACTGGCTTTAACGCGCATCAGCTTAAAGTTTACGGCATCTTTATTGGTGTGGATGTAATACCAATCGCCAAGTTTAGCAATGCTATATTCATGGCCACTTTCTCTAGGGATAAAGCGCTCAGGAGTTGCTTTTGCATTATCTGCGTCTAGTAAAGATACACCTGACGCCTCGGTACTTGAATGGTGAATGTATATTTTGCTTTTGTCTTTACTCTTTGAGATATAGGTGTAATAGCTGTTATCTTTTTCTTCGTAAATTAATTCATCTGTGCTTTGTGCTGTGCCTAGAGTATGGCGAAACACCTGATAACCAAGTAAAGTAACAGGATCTTTTTTGATGTAATAGATAGTTTTGTTGTCATTTGCCCAAACGATAGGACCTGAAGCGCCTTCAATCGTATCGTCTAATAACTTACCTGTCGTTAAATCTTTGATTCGAATCGTATAAATTCGACGACTTAATGTATCTTCAGCAAAAGCTAACAGGTTTTCGTTGGTTGAAATGGAAAGACCACCGACACCATAATAGTTTTGACCTTCAGCGCGGATATTCGCATCAAAGATAGCTTCTGCATTTTTACCATCTTGGTGTTCACTGCGGTAATAAGTGAAGTATTCTTTGTCACCCTTAGTGGCACTAAAATAATAATAACTGCCGTTTAATACTGGCACGCTGCGGTCATCTTTGACCACTTTGTTTTTAATTTCGTCAAATAAGGTTTGTTGTAGTTGCTCTGTATTTACGAGCTTACTGTCGGTATAGGCATTTTCTTTGTTTAAGTGTGACAACACCTTTTCGTCACTTCTAGTATCGTCACGTAGCCAGTGATAATTATCGACAAGTTCTTGACCGTGAATGGTCGTCTTGTGTGGGATCTTTTCAGCTATAGGTGCCGTTACCGCTGTGGTTTTCTCAGCGTTAGCTTCAGACTTTGTGTGTTGTGACGGCGCTTCTTGACAACCGAGTACAGCAATCAAAGATGCTGCTACTAATGTAAATTTAAATTTCTTCATTTTTATTTTTCTGTAATAAATCAATTCATCGAGTCTAACTAGTTCTTATTATGAGGACAACTAATTGAGACGATATTTTGTAACAATTGCGAAAAACAAGATATTAGTTTTCTATTCAGTCAATATCAAAGCGGCCAACCAAACGCTCTAAGTCTTTAGCTAAGCTAACTAATTGGTCAGCGCCTGCATTTAATGCGGCTGTTTCTTCTCCAACTTGTCGTACAGAAACATCCACCGAGTCAATCAAACGTCTAGTGTGGCCTGCATTTTCTCCTTGTAATGAGGCCTGTGACGCTATATTTGAAACCGATGTTTTAATCCTTGATACAGCCTGAGCGATGTCAGTAAATGCTTGCTGCGCGCTTTGTGATTGTTTGATTGTCGTCTCAGATTCGCTTACGCTTGATGTCATTTGGGCTGATACCATCCTCGTTTGAGCGATGAGGTTGGTTAACACTTGCTCTATTTCCTGTGTAGCGTCATGTGAGCGCTGTGCAAGCGTTCTTACTTCATCAGCAACCACCGCAAAGCCCCTACCTTGTTCACCTGCACGGGCAGCCTCAATCGCTGCATTTAATGCTAAAAGATTGGTTTGCTCTGCGATAGAACGGATCACGCCTAAAATATTAGTGATATCTTGGCTTTCACTTTCGAGCTGGTTCATGGCGTTGGCGGACTCAGCCAACGAGTGATTAAGCCTCGCAACCTGCGATACTGTACTTTCTATTGTGCTGTTACCACGCTGTGCGTGTCCGTCCGCAGTGACAACATCCTCCAAAGTATGACCGCAGCTTTCACTTATTTCAGTGGCAAGTTGCTCTACGGTTTCAGTGGTCGTGGTAGCACTGGCAGAGTCTTCAGCCTGCGTATGGCATTGATTACGGATATCGTTGATACTCTTTTGTGATCCTAATGCAGCATCATTCAATGTTGAGGCATTACTTTGAATATCTTTTACGAGCGAATTAATTGAGTCCAAGAATTTATTGAACCACGTGGCCAGCTCTCCAATTTCATCGTTGGTGACGACTTTTAAACGTTTGGAAAGGTTGCCTTCACCTTGTGCTATTTCTTTTAAACCATCAGACACCATTTCAATAGGTTCAACTATTTTATTGGCAAGTGTTATTGCAATAATAATAAATAAAATCACCATGATGACTGCGATAATAGTAATACTAATCGTCATATCGTAAGCTGAAGCTAAGATTTCATCTTCATCGATCACTGCGATAAATTGCCAACCGAGTGTGTCAGAGCGATAAATCTTAGCATCATAGGTTTTATTATCAGTTTCAATAGTGAGGTAGGGTTCGTTTGTGGCGCTGCGAATGGCCTTGTAAAGTGGGCTGGTGAGATCTTTAATGTGTTTAAAGTTATGATTTTTATTTTTAGGATCGGCAAGTACAGTGCCTTCGGCATCAAGAAGGATTAAATATCCTGACTCCCCGAGTCGAATATTGCTAACGATATCGGTCAGTGTAGCAAGTGTTACATCTAATGATTGCACGCCAATCACTTTGCCGTCACGTTTTATACCTGTGGCAACAGAAACCATAGCTTGTCCCGTTACTCCTTGATAAGGTTCGGTAAGGATAACTTTGCTGGGATCTTTAGAGGCATTTTGATACCAAGGGCGTTTTCTTGGGTCGTAATCGCCAAGGGGCTCCGCAGGATACTGAATAAAACCACCGGATCCGGTGCCAAGATATACAAACAATAATTCTTCGTGGGTTTGCCCAAATGCCCGATAAAGCTCAAAAATATTGCTTTCGGTTTGGCCGTTCTGTAGCGGAGTCATCGGTTTTTCTGCACCAAAATAAGTGGTAGTGTCTTGACCCACTTGTTGCACAGCCTTGGACTCGGCGAGGAAGCGCGCATTTTTCTTCATCTGCTCAAAAAACAGTACAAAAGACTGCTCGGCTTGCCTTATTTCATTGCCAGAAGCATCAAGGAATTTATCAAGAGAGTCGCTTTTGGTCTGAGAAATGCTGACCACAGAAATCGCTAAAATAGGAATGATCACAGTGAGAACAAAGCTAATAATGAGCTTTTTGCGCATTTTCATACAGACAACCCTTAACTATCCGAGTGTTTTTATTATGCTCCTAGCAGGAGCGCATATTCTCAGGGCAAATCTGAGCCACGGGCGTGGCTCGTTAAAGTCCGTATTACAAGCACTTTGCAATGGTAAATTTGACCAAGCAACGTACATTAGAAATTAAAGCTAATGTTACCCCTCTAATAGGTTTAGCATTGGATCTCATGTTTTTTAAGTAATTTGTAAAAATCAGAGCGATTACGTTGTGCAAGTTTTGCAGCTTCCGACACATTCCCTTCGCAAAGTGCCAGTACTTTTTGGATGTAGTCATACTCAAACTGGCGTTTCGCTTCATTTAATCCCGTAAACGCATTCTGTTCTTTATCCTTAGGCAGGGCTTTTTGTACGATATCTTCAGTGATCATTTTACCTGGCGTAATAGCAACACAGTGCTCCACAATATTATGGAGCTGACGGATGTTGCCCGGCCAATGGTAATTCAACAAATGCGTAATACTTTGTTGGTTAAATTGCTTTTCGCCATCGCTAAGTGCACTTAAGAAGCGTGATGCAAGTAGTGGAATATCTTCCAATCGCTCTCTTAAGCTTGGGATTTCAACAGACACTACGTTTAAGCGATAGTATAAATCTTCACGAAATTGCTTTTCCGCAACGGCGCTTTGAATGTTCTTATGGCTTGCAGAGACAAAACGAACATTGACCTTGTGCTCGGTTTGGCCGCCCACAGGACGAACGGTTCGCTCTTGTAAAACACGCAGTAGCTTAACTTGCAAATCAAGCGGCATATCACCAATTTCGTCGAGGAATAGGGTGCCACCATCTGCTGCTTGTACTAAGCCTTCTTTGTCACTCACGGCGCCAGTAAACGCGCCTTTTTTATGACCGAATAGTTCAGACTCCAACAGGTGGGCGGGCATTGCGCCACAGTTAATCGCAATAAATGGGCCTTGCGCTTGGTTACTGGCCAAATGGATTGCTTTTGCCGTTACTTCTTTACCGGTACCGCTCTCGCCTTGGATGAGGATGTTTGCGTTACTGCTGGCAAGTGCTTGAATTTGTTGTACCAATTGACGCATTGCGGCACTTTGGAATAACAATCCATGGAAGTTATTTGGATCCGAAGTTTGTGCGGTTCTCACTTTTCCTGCAAGCGCCTCATTGATGACATCGAGCATTTGTTGAGAGTCAATGGGCTTGGTTAAAAAGCTCACAAAGCCTTGCTGCATGGCGTCAACAGCGTCAGGAATAGAGCCGTGAGCGGTCATCATCACAACGGGCATGCCGGTATAATACTTCTTTATTTGCTCATTAAGTTCAAAGCCGTTCATGTGTGCCATCTTCAAATCGGTGATGACCAAGTCGATAGGCATTTGCTTGAGGATATTTAACGCTTGCGTACCGCGGTGCGCAACTTCAACTTCGTAGCCGTGACTTTCTAAACGCATGGCCAGTAGCTCAGTTAAAGACGTATCGTCATCCACTAAAAGTAACTTTGCGCCTTGTTGTGTTTGACTCATAGTGAATCCTCCTCAAGTGATGGGTTTTCAGAAAGATCGGTTTCTAAACGTTGTTTTTCTATGTCGGCAAGCTTTTGTTTTAGCTCGGCAAGCTGCTTTTGGGTTTGTAACAATTGCTCTTGGTGCTGTTGCGCCTTATTGTCAGAGTAATAATTACTGATTTTTTGCTCACGAAGGCTTTGAGTGTGCCAAGCTAGCGATTCAAACCAAATGTTGTAATCGTCTGGCCAATAATCTTGTAGTTTTACTTCTTCAATGGCTTTAAGTTGCTTGGTGGTTGAGTCGGTACCGCAATAGGTGTGAATAAAGCCTTGTAAGTGCAGCGCACCTTTATAGTAATCGTTAAATGTCACGTTATGTTTTTTAGCGCACTGGCTGACTAAGGCTTTGATCAACTCAGCTAAAGGCACAAACTTAGCGCTGGTTTCTGTTTTTACAGGGCCAATAAACTGCTTTGTTTGCTCGACGTTTTGCTCTGTTGTGGCACAACCACTGAGCAAAAATAGCGTGATACTTAATGCGATGTATTTCATTTTGGATCCCTTTTTGGAAAGGCGACTTGAATACTGGCGCCAGATTCTACTGATAGCCATTTCACATAGCCTTTTAATTGCTTCACACACTCAGAGACAATGGCTAAACCTAAGCCACTGCCATTATTATTTTTATTTTTCTCACCACGAACAAATGGCTGGAATAATGAATCGGCTTCATTGATGTCGATGCCATCACCGTCGTCACGGACTATCAACAATACTTCGCCATTTTGTTCTTCAATTGAAATAGTGACATTGCTTTTAGCGTGATCAATGGCATTGCTCACTAACTGAGTTAACACTAATTTGCACGGAAGATAAGGTACTTTTAGCTCATCATGATTTTGCCAGTTCACTATCACATCAGTCTTTCCTAGCTTATCGCTAAGATGTTTTGAGACTTCTTCTTGGATAAGATTCATTTCGGCGTCGTGATGTAGGCTATCAGGGTGACTGGCCGCGCTATAGCTGAGCAAATCATCGATCAATGATCCAAGCTTTGCAACAGAGTTTTCCATAATGATGAGAATACGTTGTTGTTTTGGGTTAACATCTCCAAGCAATCCACTATTTAATAAGCTGCTTCCTTCGTTTAGCGATGCCAAAGGGGTTTTAAGTTCATGAGTAACATGGCGCAAGAAGGTTTCTTTTTGTTGTTGAATACGCTTAAGTTCGAGTCTTAGCCAATTTAACCTGTCACCCAACTGCTGCAATTCATGGCTGCCAGAGAGTTCTACCGACTTATCAAAATTACCTTTACCTACTTCAGATACCGCAGATTCTACCTGATTAAGCTGCTGACAAATCCGGTTGATCAAAAAGATGCTGATCACGATAAGGGTGGGTAGCAAGATAACGAGACCGAACATAAACCATGTTTGCAGTTGCACGAAATGAGCTTCTTGATCAGATAAGCGCTTATTAAGTGTTTGCTGAAAGCTTTCCTCGAATTGATTAAGCACCTTAACCAATTGTTGGAACTCTTCAGCTTTTGAAGTGGCATTGATCTCATCGGGAGCGAATTGTCGCCATTTAGCAACAAACAGCGAATCGGGTAGGTTTATTTTTAATAATTGAATGCGTTTTTTGGTGTTTTGCCACTTCTGCTCGATGCTTTCTTGCAGTGTTTCACTTTGCAACAGCTGGTTATTTTGCAGTGCTTTTTCAAGCGCACTGATATCCGCTTTTACAAAATTGTATTCAAGAATAAGCTTTTGATTTTTATTATAAATATCCTGTGTTTTTTGTTGGTTTTTGGATAGTGCTTGGGCGTACCACAAAGTCAGTGTGAGTATTGGTAGCACACCAATAAACATGGCAATAAGTGCCTGTTTTTGTAATGACTGAGAAAAAATTTTTTTCACGATGCTAAATCCTTTAAAAGGGTGCACAAATTTCAATCAAATGGCGTTGCGAGATTTGCAAAATTTTCTATCCAAAAATTTACCTGTTGCAAAGCTGCGACAATCTAACTTTAAGAAAAATAAAGACTTTTTATTTTTCGCTTTTTTAACTGTTGCCATTTAGCAACAGCTTGCCTTAATCCAACCTTAATCTTTTCATGTGGTTTTCCTTAACTCGTTGATAAACCGTGTTTTTTCAATTTTGGCATCAAAGTTGGAATAGTTATCTCGAAAGCGAAAAACGAAACGCAAAAACAAATGCAAAATCAGTTTTTAGCTTTAATAGCAAAACGTTTAACACAGAATTTAGTTTTTAATCTTATGAGGAAAGCACGATGAAAAATCTAGCAATCGCAGTATCAGCAGCAGTAATGACTTTGGCATCAGTAGGTGCACATGCAAACACTGATTTCGACAAACTAGACATGAATGGTGACGGTTACATCTCTATTGAAGAAGCAAAAGTAGATGAAGGCCTTCTTGCTCAATTTAAGGAGCTAGATACTGACCAAGATGGTCAACTAAGCCAAGCAGAATTTGATAACTACGAAGGGTAATTTGCCGAGTTATCACATCACTTTAATCGTTAAGGAGAAGATCATGAACAATTTACTAGCAGCACTATCAATCACAGGTATGACATTGGTTTCAGCATCGGCAATGGCGATGGACGACTTCGAAAAGTACGACACTGATGGCAGCGGCACAATCAGCATGGCTGAAGCAGAGGTTAATCCTAAGTTAGCTGAGCAATTCAAGACTCTTGATGTTGACGGTAACGGCGAGCTGAGCGAGTCAGAGTACGAGCACTTTGAAGGCTAATTTAAAAGCTCGATATCGGTGAGTCTTCGGACTCTCCGTCAAGACTGAACTTTAAGGAGAATATGATGAAAAATCTACTAGTAGCAGTATCCCTTGCTGGCCTGTCAATGGCATCAGTTAATGTAATGGCTGGTGACGACTTTGCCAAGTACGATGCCGATGGTAGTGGCACAATTAGCATGAGCGAAGCGAAAGTAAATCCAAATCTTGTTGAGCAATTCACTCAGCTAGACGGTAACGCTGACGGCGAGTTAAGTGAATCAGAATTCGCAAATTTTAAAGGCTAAGTAATAGCCCTCTAATTTCATGAAACGAACAGTATTTAAATTTTTGAGGAATAAATGATGAAAAACGTACTAATTGCACTATCAATCACAGGTTTATCTTTCGCGTCTGTTAATGCAATGGCGGGTGAAGACTTTGCGGCGCTAGACACAGATCAAAGCGGCACAATCAGCATGAGCGAAGCACAAGCACACTCGGCGCTTGCAGAGCAATTTAAAGAATTAGACGCTGATGCAAATGGCGAGCTAAGCGAAACAGAATTCGCAAATTTTAAAGGCTAAGTAATAGCCCTCCAATTTCATAAAACGAACAGAGTTTAAAATTTTTGAGGAATAGATGATGAAAAACGTACTAATTGCACTATCAATCACAGGTTTATCTTTTGCGTCTGTTAATGCTATGGCGAGTGAAGACTTCGCAGCGCTAGATACAGATCAAAGCGGCACAATCAGCATGAGCGAAGCACAAGCACACACTGCACTTGCAGAGCAATTTAAAGCGCTAGACGTTGATGCAAACGGCGAGCTAAGCGAAACAGAATTCGCAAATTTTAAAGGCTAAGTAATAGCCCTCTAATTTCATGAAACGAACAGTATTTAAATTTTTGAGGAATAAATGATGAAAAACGTACTAATTGCACTATCAATCACAGGTTTATCTTTCGCGTCTGTTAATGTAATGGCGGGTGAAGACTTCGCGGCGCTAGATACAGATCAAAGCGGCACAATCAGCATGAGTGAAGCACAAGCGCATACTGCACTTGCAGAGCAATTTAAAGCGCTAGACGTTGATGCAAATGGCGAGCTAAGTGAATCAGAACTCGCAAATTTTAAAGGCTAATTAGAGCTGGAAAAGTAAATTTACCTGCGCAAAGGAGTGACAGAGGAAAAGGAACTGATGTCAGGGAGCAGGGAATAGAGTTCAAAGATTATGATTATTGTTGAGTAACTGGCAACACTACTGATTTGTTCAACTAAGCGCTTTTTTCGGGCACGTTTAAACAAACTGGTATAAAGGAATACTTACAGCGAGGCATCGCTATCAGAATCTTTGAGCTCCAAATTGAGAATTTGGATGTCATTAGGGAAGTAAAGTGAAGGATCATAGTCGGTAAGAGTAAGGCGGTTATTCGCACCGCACCCAAAGCTTGGCTTAATAGCCAAGCTTTTTTTGTTTTGAGTGTATTGATTTTTGTAAGGTGTTAAATGTAACTCTGTGGATAGCACTTAAAGTTGATATTTTTCAATCATTAGCTGTGGCAGCGCAAGCTAACAAAAATGAATTTTGTACTTTTTGGCAAACTTAAGTCTCTCTTGTTTACTCAAGGCTGTTCCATCTGACAACCTTGCGATATCTCGAATAAAATTTTCCGACGGTCCTGAAGGTAAATTTATGACAAGTAAATGGCTATCGGTCAACGCTTTAAAGCGCCTCTTAACATTAGGACCAGCCACAAGTAAGTCACCTTTACCTGCAGTAATAACCTCATTTTCAACACCAAATTCTATAGAGCCGTGGATGATATAGAAAATTTCATCATCTATTTCATGGTAGTGCCAAGGTGCGGCATTGCCTTGTGGTATCAGGCTATCAAATATTGAGACTCTATTGTTGGTATCTTCTCCCGTAACAAGTAGTGATGTTATTTCTCCACCAACAAGACGATGAGTTTCTGCGCTATTAGCTTTAATGTATTTGTATCTCATAACAAGCTTCTTTTTCAGCTAGCCATAAATCGTTCAAGGCGAGGCTTCACAGTCAATGTCATAAAAACTGAAATTAATAACCCGACAGGCAGCGCGATGGTAAATGCATGAAACCAAGTGTTGATAAATTCACTCATGGATCTGTAAGGGACATTATTAATAGTTGTAACCGCGGCCATAATTCCTTCCATGATATTGGCCATTGATATACCAATCACAGTATTTTTAATGATCTTTGCTGTGTTTGGCATCAGTGATTCAGCAACCTTTGAGATTACCATAACCATGACAAAGCCAATTGGAGCAATAGTTGTGGCAGACAATAAAGTAGAGGTCAGCCATTGCTCAACAAACCGGTTGGTAAACCCTATATTTTGATAGGTCATCACGAAAGTTAATATACCCACCAATGCGACTACCATAGGGGCCGCAACAAGTACCTTTTTAATTAAATTCATAATCGCCTCTCCATTAAAGTTGATATTATCAACTATTGATGCTGTAAAGGTTAGGTGTTATTGTTGATAATGTCAACCAATGAAGGAGTGGATTTTGAACAGAGAACTTCCAGATAGCTTTTTAGCATTAACCTTTAAGTTTAAATCTCTAGTTTTAAAAGCAGTTAGAGAGCAGGGGATTGATATGGTACCGATGGAAATTCAGTCGCTTCATCTAATTAATAGAACAGAAAACTGTACAGCTGCTCTGATGTCAGAACTAATGGATAGAGATAAAAGTCAATTAGCAAGATTGATTAAAGAGATGTCAAAGAAGGGGTTAATAGAAAAGACAAAAAATCCAAATGATACTCGAAGCCATTTTTTAGGTTTAACAAAGGATGGCAAAGCGATATTGAAACGAATGCTTGTCATAGAGGCTGAGTTGATACAAAAAATGTGTACTGGCCTATCTCACGAACAAGTAGAAGTATTTAACAATATTGCGGTGATCATGACTGCTAACTTGGCAAGAGAGCCATAGATGTTGGCGTAACTGTTGTTATCGGTGTTTTATTATGAATTGTATGTTGGATGTCTTGAGATGAACGCCAGTGGGAGCGACCCCAAATTATCTATAGATACCAGTTTGCTGTTCAGAACGCTTTGGAGATAACTGCGCTTCCTGCTCGCACTAAGGTGCCTACACTTTGTAGGCAAGTCGAATTGAGCTGGCGATTAGAACTGAGTTTAACGCTGCTAGTTTAAAACGTACTCAACGCTATAAAATGGGTAAACTAGCTACTCAAAACAAAAAAGTCGCCCGAGGGCGACTTGGAAACGTGACATCATGTAAAAACAGGGGGAAGTGACCTTAATCGATTATTTATTTTCGATGAGATTGCCTTTGCCAATTTCAATCTTTCTTGGCTTGAGTGCTTCTGGAATCTCGCGCTCAAGGTCAATGACTAACAGGCCGTTTTCAAGTCCTGCGCCAATCACCTTGACGTGATCGCCAAGTTGGAATTTACGCTCAAAGTTACGCTCTGCGATACCTTGATGGATAAATTTACGCTCAGCTTTGTCTTCTTTGTTTTGCTTTTCGCCTTTGACTGTCAGAGTATTGTTTTCTGACTCAAGGCTAAGCTCTTGCTCGGTAAATCCGGCAACAGCCATGGTAATTTGGTACTTGTCTTCACCGGTGGCTTCAATGTTATATGGTGGAAAGCTTGGTTGCTTTTCGTTGCGTGATGCTGCATCCATTAGCTGTGCTAAATGGTCAAAACCGATGAATGAACGATAAAGTGGAGATAGGTCTACTGTACGCATAATTTGTATCCTCATAAAGCGATAATTAAGCTATTTATTGCTTCAATTAAAGCCAATAAATAGCATATAAAACATTTACTTAGTTTAGGTTGGGACCCTGTCGGCGTCCTCACAATACTATCTATGGACGAGGCAAATACTTTTCAAGAAACTTTTTTAAAAAAGTTTTTATTTACCTGAATTTTATAAGATTCTTTTTCAAGAAAACTGTCTTTGCAGGTGAAGAAGCACCATTTGATGCCTCTTTTTTATTGCGTTATTTAGGATTTAAGTTTTGCTGTCTCAACATAGAGACTTGATCAAACCCTATTCCCCAGTCGTCAGTTTCAACTTCTTCTATAATGACAAAAGTAACTTGTGGCGCTTTATCAAGGACATCCACCATAAGCTGAGTTGCACCTTTTATTAAGGCTTGCTTCTGAGCAGGTGTAACGCCTTCCTTTGTGATTTTAATATTGACGATAGGCATTGATTATCTCCTACAGATCATCATACATTTTGTTGACGATACGCCATTGTTCATCTTCCTTAAGTAAACCGATAAAGTCGATATAGTGATGTTCAAATAGTGGGCAATACAGCTTGACCATTGCTTGATGGTTTACAACATCCACCGACAAAATACGGTAATTAAAAGCAGCGCTTTGGCTTTCGGGCGTTTGTCGAGATGAGACCAAATCTAGCCACTGTGATTTTGTGCGCCTCATCCCTGGAGCTTTGAGCACCGCGTCAGCGTGGAAAATCGCATCTAACTTTTTAATATCTCCTTGGTGTAGCCCTTCAAAATATTGTTGAATAACCGCAGTTACTTTGTCTAAATCCTGTAGTTTGAAAATAGGCTTAGTCATATTAAGCTCATACGTCTGTACTGTGTGCTTGTTCAGCTGCTATTGAGGCGATAAAGCTGGGCCTTGCCTCAACTGCAGCTAACAGTTTGCTGACTTTTTCTGGAATGACAATGTCAACTGGAAAATAGGCGCCCCAACGCGCATATACAGCCAGCATGATATCCGCAGCGGAAACCTGATCGCCGCCTAAAAATGCTTGCTGCGCTAACTTTTTCTCGACTAACACCCATAATTCGTTGATGGCAACCGCTGCCGCTTCTAAGAATGGCTGGCGTGCATGCTCGTCAGCAATCGCACCGGTGGCAAAAAACAGACGATTGTAAGCCGGGTGCATCGTAGCATTAGCAAACAGAATGTTTTCTATCGCTTGTTGCTTTTGAAAAACATCAGCTCGAGGAAGAAGGCTATTTTCGTGTTTATTGAGTAGATAAAGTAAGATTGCAGCTCCTTCTACTAAGCTGTTTTCGCCATCGTTAAGAACCGGGATTTTACCTGTTGGGTTAATGGCTAAAAAGTTATCAACACCGCGTTTGTCAACAAGTTCGAAGGGTTGTTTTAGTTCTCTTAATATGACTTGCGTTGCTAGCGCACAAGCACCTGGTAAGTAATATAACGTATACATAATGGTTTTCCTTATTGGCTAAAAGACAAGCTCAGTGTATAAACTAGATGTTGTTTGATATATAGCTACAATGAGAACCAAGAGTTCACATAGTGGAAACAATAATCAAGGAAAGTATGAACAAGCTACGAGCGATAGAAATGTTTGTAAAACTGGCTGAGGTACGCAGTTTTACTCGTGTTGCAGAGCAATATAATACGTCCAAATCCATGATCAGTAAGGAGATCAGCCGACTAGAAGCTGAGCTTGGTGCGCGGCTTATACATCGCACCACGCGCAATTTACAGCTCACGCATGTTGGAGAAGGCTATTTACAACGTGCTAGGGATATTCTCAATAAGTTAGAGGATGCAGATACCTTCATACAAGAGTCGCAGCAAGCACCAAAAGGCAAGCTAAAAGTGAATGTGCCAATGGTGCTTGGGATCACTGACTTGGCAGCAATGTTCGCCGACTTTATGCAAGCGTATCCTGATGTCGATCTTGAAATACATTTAGGGGATGAGGATATCGACTTAGTTGAACAGGGGTTCGATTTAGGTTTTCGGGCTTCCAGTCGCCCGTTCGACTCAAGTTATATAGGAAAAGAAATTACTCAATTTAGCTATCATGTATGCGCCTCACCACAATATTTAGCGAGTCACCCTGAAATCGATTCAGCACAAGATTTAATTCATCATAATTGTTTTGAATACAGCTATTCAAAACGCAAGAACTTATGGCCATTAGACGAAGGTGTGCGAATAAAAGGCTCCCTTAAAGTGAACAATGTCCTTTTTATGTTGCAGGCAATTAAAAGCCATTTGGGCATAGGGGTTTTACCTGAATTTGCCTGTAGAGAAGCACTTGAAAAGGGCGAGGTCGTTAGTATTTTACAGCATGCTGATAAACCTACACTCGCCTTATATGCACTATATCCAGCACGCCAATTTGTGCCAGCCGCGGTGCTTCAATGTATCGAGTTTTTACAGGCTTGGTTTAAGCGTGAAGGGTACTGATTGTTAAGCAAATAAGGTGGTTTACATTACTTCATTACTTTGCCACATTAACTACTGGTTTAGATGATGGAATAGTCAATGAAATGTGATAAACAAAATGCCAATCGAAAAATAGGTTTGGGGCTCGCTATCGGCGCGGGAATAGGCACAGCCGTGGGCGTTGCATCAGGGCAAATCATGTACACCTTGCCTATTGGCATTGCGATGGGAATATTGATTGGTCGTAAGTATTTTTAATCTATTTTGGCACTCGGTGCGTATGTGTGATTCTGATTAGAACACAACAAGATTAAGCAAGTGCAATTTAGTGACTCAGAAATTTCCAGGATCATTGAAATGGCGTGGGAAGATAGGACGCCATTTGAAGCTATCGAGCGACAGTTTGAGCTTAGCGAGCCTGACGTGATCAAGTTGATGCGTTGTAGCCTAAAATCCAGTAGTTTTAAGCTATGGCGGCAACGAGTAAATGGCCGTAATACAAAGCATAGTAAACTTAGAAGCAAAGCGGTAAATCGCGGATACTGCAAAACGCAATACAAGCAAAGGTAATTAAAATGCAGAGGCCGTTAAGCCTCTGCCTATACTAATGAAGGTTACCTATCGTAAAGTGGTAGCGCAACGCCTTCAACGTTAGTGAATTCTAATACCGCGATAGGAGTAAACTGCGTTTTGCGTAAAAATCGCGTGGTGACACTTTTTGGCGAGTGAATCGTAAACTTACCAACGAAAGGCAAGATCCAGCCGCTAGCTGAGGTCAATACACCACTTAGTTGAGGGATCTTAGACTCATCGGGAAGGTTAAAGCTGGGCACAACGTTGTCACCGACCGAGTATAGTGGTGTGTTTGTGCCAATTTTGCGCTGATATTCAGCACTGAGTAAAGGCTTACCATTTTTCTTGGCCAGCTCAAGACGATGTGTATTTTCACTTAGGGTGATGTCAACTTGGGCCAATTGTTTGGGGTAACCCCATATTTCACCGGCCTCAACCGCTTTTGCATTGTCCAACATCAAATGAAAGTTGAATGAGGCGTAGTCGTGAGGGAGCCCCATCGACTGCTTTTCAGCATTAGCAGTATTGATAGTTGTAAATGCAGCCATTGCATAGTTTACTTGTGCTTCAAGGGAGTTCAGGTCGCTTGGACAAGGTAAGTCGAGATCTGGCGTATTTCTGCGTTGAATAAAAAACGTTGCGACCGTTTCGTTGTATGCTCCTGCTGGACTTTCTGTGATTTTTTGAGTGTAAAAAGCCGCAATACCTTTTCCGGAGCTTTTGCCATCACATTTTGGCGTAACAACTTTCCAACCGTCATTCCATAAAAATCGTCTTGCTCGTTTTGCATTAATTAAACCCAGGACTGCACTGGTTGCTTCTCCCTTGACATGAAAAGGTACAGAGATTTCAGTGCCGTCATCCAAGTATTTTATTTCAGTGGTTGGGTATGTATTCTCGAGGTCAAAGGCGAGAGTATGGGCGCTAAAGATGAGTCCTAGCACGACTGCATTTTTTATCATTTTGCTTTCCTTAAGTAGTGAGATCAACAAAGTAGATTGTCAAATTCAAGACAAGTTTAGTGATTGTTTCCTTTTTGGGGATGTTATGTTAACAGCGGAATGTGAAAAATCAAAGTGCTTTAGTCGATAGAATATATTGGTGGTTAGTTCTCAAAGCGACATTAAGTATGTCGCTGATTTAAAGTGATTAAGTTTAGGGAAAAGGCTATCACTTTGGTTAATGTACGTCGCTTGCAAGTAAGCCGAATAGTGCAGAGTCTGAGACTTCACCAGCAATTTCCCAGCGAGCACGTAAGTGACCTTCTTTAGTAAATCCAAGTTTTGTTAGCACTTTGGCTGAGCCGATATTAGCAGGATCAATTTCAGCTTCAATACGCCTCAACTGCAGTGTTGAAAAAGCATAGTCAATGAGTGCTGAGCCCGCTTCTTGAATTACACCTTGCCCCCAGTGAGATTTGGCAATACCAAAGCCAATTTCGGCGCGACGTGACTCTTTATCCCAGCTAAACAGTAAACATTTGCCAATTACTGTTTCATCACTTTTCGAAACAATGGCCAGTGTGATCGCTTGTTGTGTAGTCAAGTCTTCATGTGATTGCTTGATAAATTGCGTTGCATCGTCAAGGCATTCCCAAGGTGGCGTGTTCCAATAGCGCATGACGTCTGCGTCCGAGAATATGGCAAATAGCGCTTCTGCATCTTGTGGGGTTAAGGGTCTAAGTGTGAATCGCTCGGTGTCGAGTTTGATTGTAGTTAATTGCAATATCTTTTTTCCTTGATAAAAAAGGGCGCAAATTAGCGCCCTCAAACAATAAGCTAGCTTACTTATTTATTCGCGTCTTTAACGGCTTTTAGCTTCGCCGCGTGGTCAATTTCATAATCTGGCATGTCTTTTTTGCCTTCGATTAGGTAGTTGTCCATCCAGCGCATCAAGCGCAAGCTGTAGTCATATTGAGCCGCTGCTTTGCGGTTACCGTGACCTTCGCCTGGATAGTAAACTAGACGTACGTCTTTACCTTGCACTTTCATATAGCGATATAGCTCCATAGATTGTGCTGGGTGTACACGTGGGTCATCTTTACCATGCATAATTAGTAATGGCGTCTTCGATTGACCAGCCCAGTAAATCGGACTGCGCTCTAGGTACCACTGCCATTTATCCCAAGGGTAAGAGCGAGCGTGCACTAGGTACATTTCGTTTGAGATATCGGTAGTACCAAACTTAGATAGTTGGTTCGTTACCCCAACAAACATCACGCTTGCCGCAAAGTGTTCAGTTAGTTTTGTAGCACCCCAAGCAGAGGCATAACCGCCGTAAGAGCCACCAGTAATACCAACACGCTTAGTGTCTACTAAACCGGTATTGACTAGGTATTCTTTCATATCTACTAAGTCGTCAAACTCTTTACCTGCGTAGTCGCCTTGGCCAAGTTTTGAGTAATCAACGCCTTTACCCGTCGAACCACGGTAGTTTGGATAGAATACTGCATAGCCGCGTGCTGCGCCCATTTGACCTGGATCTGAATAGCTCGTGAGCCAGCCATTCTTATCGTGGCTTTCAGGACCACCGTGCACTGACATGATCAGTGGATAACGCATACCTTCTTGATAATCAAGTGGATAAATTAATACGCCACCAATTTCAACACCATCGCGGGCTTTGAAGTTAATAGCCTCTTGTTTTGCAAAACGCTTGTTGTCTAACCACGGGTTTGAGTTTGATAGACGAGTTGCCTTGCTTGAGCGGATCACAAACACTTCATTAGGGTGCTTAGCTGTATTCGCACGTAGGGCAATGGTTTTGTCTGAATCAGAGATTGATAGATTCGATGCGATAAACTTACCTTCTTTGATAAGTTTCTTGTATTTGTTTGAGCCAACTTTAATTTGGCCAACAAAACTTTCAGCGCCGACGTTTGCGACAAAAGTCAGCTGGTTCTTACGGTTTGACCACTCAAAATCACCGATGTGACCCATAAAGTTTGGGATCCACTCTTCTACTTTGCCGCTTTGTGCATCGGCAAGGTATAAGCGACCAGTTGCCGGGTCGTGCTTGTCTTCAGCGCCTAAAATCGCGATGTATTTACCATCGTGAGAAAACTCTGCGGTACCAAGCTTACCTTCTGTTTTGAATGACGTGGTAATTTGTTGTGTTTTCGCATCAAGTACATGCCATTGTGACTTCATATACTTGTCATCAATAAGCGCTGTAGGCTGGGTTTTTACCAGTAACTTAGAGGCATCATCAGCCCAGTTGATTTCACTAACATAGCCTTCGATGTTCAGTGCCGCTGGAGTTAACGGTTTTTCTGATGCTGCAAGATCAATGATATGAAGCTGTTTGTTCTTTAAACCCAGTTCATACACTTCAGCCATAAAACCAAGCTTTTTCAGCTCTTTTTCTGACTTATCGGCAGCTGGCATAGCAAGGATAGCAACCTGTTTGCCATCAGGACTTAGGCTATAAGCTGAGATCCCAGTTCCTTTTAGTGAAAGCACTTTCTGTGCTTCCCCACCGTTTACCGCGATGCGATAAAGGGCGCGTTGCTTGTCTTCTTTTTTCTTGGTTAGGAAATAAATGAACTGACCGTCGGCCGACCAAGAGATGCTTGAGATGCTCACTTTACCGGTGATAAATGGGCGCTCTACACCTTCGTCGTCAATCACATAAAGTTCACTGTAATTAGAACCATTTTGGTCAACGTAAAGCTCGCGCGGTACAGAGCGAGTAAAAGCAACGAGTTCGCCGTCAGGACTCACCGACGTTGAGCTTACCGATTGGATCTTTGGGATGTCTTCAATAGTGATGGTATCGCTTGCGAGGCTTGCAGCACTGGTGAAGCCCATTGCTAAAGCCAAAGCAGACTTAAGTAGTTTCATTATTTATCCTAAATTTTCATTCACTTGTTGTAACTTCAAGATGAAGTTTTTAGGCATTCTACTTGTCACCAGAATAAAAACCAATGTTTGCGATTAATTGTCGGTTAAGCCTGATAAAGTGAAGCAGCTATCTTTTATAGGCCAAAATTCAGCACGCCTGAATAATCAGCCTGAAACGGCATAAGGTGATTAAGTGCATACGAAATGTTGCCTTTGTCATCCATGATGTAGATAGAAGCACCACAGTGTTTGCAAAAACCATGCTCTTGAATAGTTTGAGCTTTCGAATGCGGCACCACAAATCGTTCGAGAGATTTACAGGGATTTTCGATAAGACCATGAGCCTGAATAAACTGCACACCAGCGCATATTTCGTTGGCTGTTGTCGTGGTGAAAATACGATAGTGGATCTGGCCGCAGTGGCACGACGTGGTGATCATGTTGATGTCCTTTATTTTCTTTTGAGTTAAGTTTACTTTTTATTTTTAGTTAATATATATTCATTTGGTGTAAAGACTTTTTCCCAAGAGGAAATAATGAGAAAGGAATACGATAAACTTCACTTACTTAAAATATTATGTTGTGTCGCTGAGCAGCACTCCTTCAGCCGAGCTGCAGAGCAGCTCGGTACCACGACATCCGCGGTGAGTAAATCGATAGCTCAGCTAGAGTCGTCTTATGGACAAGTACTTTTAAATCGAACAACCCGTAAACTCGCATTGTCTGATGCCGGTAAGTTGGTGTACGAAAAAGGGAAAAAGATCCTGCGCGCGCTACGCGATTTGGAAGAAGAAGTCGAACAGGTTGGAGTGCATCAATCTGGTCATCTAAAAATAACCTTTCCAAATACGATAGGGCGTATGCTACTGAGCCAAATTTGTATCGATTTTCAAAAGCGCTATCCGCAAATAAAGTTAGAGCTGATGTTTACCGCAGCAAATCAGGATTTAATCGAAGATGAGATTGATGTCGCGTTTAGGCTCTCAGCTGCGCTCAAAGACAGTCAATTTTATGTCTTGAAATTGATCAATATAAACTCGACTTTTGTTGCCACACCCAGCTATTTAGCGGCGCACGGGAAGCCCGAGCAATTGGACGAACTGAGTAGGCATAACATGTTGTTATCTAAACTAAACCATGTTGAAGATAGTTGGCATGACGGAACTAGAAGCTATGCTCTGCAAGGTAATTTGATAGCGAATAGTCGCTTTCACATTCGAGAGGCGGTGTTGGCAGGATTGGGGATTGCCATGTTACCGTCTTATTTCTGCCAACGGGATATTGATTCGGGCGCTTTGGTTGAGCTGTTTCCCGAGCAAAATAGGCCCGAAGTTACTTTGCATGCCATATACAAAGTGAAACGAGAGCATTCTGCAAAGCTAGATTTATTCTTAGGGTTTGTACAGGCGCAATTATCATGCAAATCAGAATTGGTATCTTAGCCCTGCGTAGTAGCGCCGACCATTCACATATATCCCTGTTGGTGCGTACTCATTGCGATCATAGGTATAGATTTGTTCATCGGTTAAATTAATAAACTCAAATTGCGCATCGAGGTTATCACTTAATTTCACCGTTAGGCTGCCATCTAATTGGCCGTAGTTATCCATCATGGTCTCGCCTACACCGGTGGCAAACTGGGTTCGATAATTATAGCTAAGCCGTGCGCTAAATTGGTGGTTCTCGTAGTAAGCGGTGAGGTTAGCGCTGTGTTTTGAGGTGCCTGGCACTTTGTCCTGTAAGCCAACGTCAGCGTTGTCACGTTCGCCATCAACGTAGGTGTAATTGGCGATTAACCCAAATCCGTACGCAAGTGTTTGCTGGTAGCTTAGTTCAACGCCACGGATACTGCCGCCAGCGCCATTACTGGGCCTATCGATAGACATCAAAATACCTTCATGACGCTCAAGCTTTCGCTCAAACTCAATAAAAGACTCCACATCTTTGTTAAATAAGGCGATTGAGGCGAGTCCTGCATCGTCAAAGTACCACTCAAGGCTGGCATCAAACTGCGCCGCTCTATATGGATCTAAGCTGGCGTTACCACCTTGTCCTTGAGCTTGGGTTACGTTGTAATTGGTTGAGGGCATAAGATGATGAAATTGTGCTCGTGACATGACGCGTGCAACGGAAAAACGGCCAACCAGACTTTCGCTTAAATCAAACTTGATATTGGCGCTGGGTAGAATATCGATGTAATCCCGAGATTCTTCATGCCAAACATAGCTGTCGGGCGCTTCGATGGGGGAAGCGACACGTTTAAATGCGGCAGAGTCTTGAAAGGTTTTGACCACCCGTACCCCAATGTTGGCTGCATAGGATTCACCAGCGAGTTGCATTTGACCGTAAGCGGCGGCGGTTTTTTCTGTAATATGAAAACGACTGGCTTTTTCTATCTCTTGTTCAAAATTGAGCGTATCGAAGTCTTTGGCGAGCAGTGTAATATCGGCATAACTGTAGTTTTTTAAGGTGTTTGCACTACCTACGCCGCGCAAATAATCATCCACAAAAGTGCCCGGATAGGCGGCCAGTGTAGTGCCAAGCTCGCCGGCTAAACCATCAAGCCCTCCATCTTTGGAGCGATAGCGCAAAAAGTCCCGTTGATGGTCCTTAAGTTTAATGCCAAATTTAATCGCGTCGACCTGTTTAAAGTCGATATCGTACGCAAAATCGGCTTGCGCGAAGTATGATTTATCTTTGCCATCTTGGCTGTCATTTCGAGCTTCGGTGATAAACCAACTCGCCGCATCTAACGGTGAAATCCCATAACTTGCGACGATGTTTTTTCGCATTGACGTATCGACATGAAAACGGGTGTTAGCAGAAAACTGTGACGTGACGTCTTCTTTGGTGCCACCAGAGCCGTGGCTTAGACCCACTTGAAACTGGCTTGACCAATAAATGCCATCATAGACCAAGTCTAGATGGGCACTTTTGGTGCTGATCTGCGAGTCTCGCCAAATGGCTTCCATGCTGGTATTGAACGGCGCTGCTGTGGGTAAATAGTGGGCGCTCACCAAAGTACCATCTTGTACTTGTAAATCGGTTACTCCGCCGCCTAGGTCAATAGACTTTGCACTTTGCCAGAGAAAGTTTTGATTGTTGTTGTCTGCATTTAGATGAGAATAAAGTAAGTGACTATTTAACCTAAGTCGTGGGGAAAGCTGAAACGCGGCATTGACTGTATAAGCCTGTAACTCTCTTTGCTGCTGAAAAATCGCGGAACCCCCACCTCCTGGAAACCATAACGTCTGGCTTTTATCTTGTGGAGTCTGCTGGGTGGCATACCAAGTATCATCATCACCTTGGTATAACGTTCTATCGTGCCACCCCCACGATTCTAGGCCGTCGCGTCTGAGGCTGCGATCTCGTCGTGTTGCGGTAAAAAGCACAGCATAGTCGCCACTTTCGCTATGGTAGTTATAAATTGCAGATAATTGTGGATCGAGTTTATCGCTCAAGTCACTGTATTGGAACTGGGCCGTTACAACGCCATAGCCTGAAGGCGTAAGCAGAGGGTCGCGGGTTTTTATATTGATTGCACCACCTAACGACCCTTCATCCTGCATAGCTTGTGGTGTTTTGAACACCTCAAGGCTAGAGACGACTTCACTGGGTAATAAGGTAAAATTAAAGCCTCGGCTTGGCTGACTTGAGATCCACCAATCAGCGGAGGCGAGATATTGACCATTCAAATAGGTTCTATTTTGCTCGGGGGTTGTGCCTCGCACGCCGATCCGCTCACCTTCACCTTGTGCTCGAGAGAGTGAGATACCGGTGATCCGTTGCAGCGCCTCTGCGACGTTTTTATCTGGAAACTTACCTATGTCTTCAGCACTGATCGTATCTGAAACTTGTTGATTGTGGCGTTTATTACTGAGAGACTTGACAACGCTGTCATGGAAGGCACGGATTTCGATGCGTTCTATGGTATTTTCAGCTGTCTGATTTTGCTCAACGGCATAACTTGCAGCTGTGATAAAGAATGCGCTACAAGAAACTGTTCGGATGAGAAATTCTGACATTGTGCTCAACTTATAATACGAGTAAGTTACCTTTAGTTGATACTCATAATACGCTTTTATTACGAGCCTAACCATAGTTTTACAAATTTTTAGTAGTTGATGGTTGAAAACTTAGATAAACGTTTTTTAATCAATGAGATACTTGTCGACCTGAGTAATTTATCTGTGTGTGTTGACGGTTCTTGGAGAAGCATCGAAGCGAAGCATGCGGCATTATTGCGTCTATTGATTGCTAATAAGGGACAGGTTGTTACCAGAGACGCTATCTTAGATATCGTATGGCCCGGTACTATCGTCAGTGATAACTCTGTTAGCCAGCTGGTGGTACAGCTACGTAAGCTGCTTGGTGACAGTTCTAACGAGCCAAAAATAATTAAAACGGTACCACGCCTAGGTTATCAATGCATTGCACAAATTGAAAAAGCCCCGACGCTACTTGAGCAAGTAGAGGAGCTGTCTCGTGGGCGTGGCGCACAATTTGCGCTGCTCGGGTTTTTTATGGGTCTGGTGGTGACTTTGCTTGGCGTTTTTATGGCTAAGCAGTGGCAAAATGAATTGCAACAGCTGCCCGTCACTGCAACTCGGATCACATCCTCGCCGGGTGCAGAAGTCTTTGTGCGCTTTTCTCCAAATGGTAACTATTTAGCTTACAGCTATTTAGCTGAGGGAGCCGATCAATTTGATTTGGCGGTCTATGATCTTGAGACCAAAACAACCCATACGATAAAAAGCAGCGGTTATAGTGAAGAGTCGGCAAGTTGGTCTTTAGATGGTAACTGGCTGATTTATTCGCGCTCGGATCCGGTTTCCTGTGAAGTACGGGCGTTACACGTGAAAGCTCCAATAGAAATGTGGCGACTAGCGCGCGATAGCGTGCTTGGCAGTTGTAATAGCGCACAAGACTCAGCGCCTTGGCTTGAATATCGAGCGGGTCATTTTATCACTAAGTCTTGGGATAAAGGTGGGACCTATTTGCAATCTGTAGCGGTCACTTTTGCGGATAATCATCCTAAAGTGCTCAACACTACGGCGTTGCCTATTCGCGATGTAACACATTATCAAGTTAACCAACAAGCGCTGTTGTATCAGGTAAAAGAGCAGGGCGTTTATCGGCTTAATCTGGGGCAACTTGGGGACCCTGAAAGGCAAACTACCACACTCTCCAAGCAGTCTTTTTCGGCATTGAGTCATGGTTATCAGGACGATACGGTTATTATCGCTAAACAAAACTTGAGTGTACTGAAAGGTCGTGAGCAGCAGTTGTTATACTCCGGATTTGGTGCGATATCTGAGATTGATGTTAATGCGCATTTGCGTGCTTCGGCGCACACTGAGGGCGTGGCTGAAATTAATTTTTATCAGCTCGCTCTAGATGCACAAAGCGAAGCACAGCAAAAGCAGTTGACGTCGCCCGCAAGGATGGACTTACTTGCTGCTTTGTCTGATGATGGCGCACATTTTGTATATGCCTCGGTGACAGCCAAAAATAATGATGCGCCACAATTTGAGCTGTGGCATAAACATGCTTTTCGACCAACATCGAGTTTGCTTGGTACTATGCCGCTGGGAGAAGTGCCTATTTTGCTCTTGCTGTCGCCTAATAACGAATATCTCGCCGTATTATCAAAGTCGCATAAAGTGTATTTAATAAGCTCTTTTACTAAAGAAGTGAAAAAAGTAGTTGATAACTTTGCCGAAGTTGCTGACTTGCATTGGTCACAGGATGGTAGAAACCTGTATTATCGAGCGAAGCTCTCTACGGAGGCCAAATGGCAGGCATGGCAATTTACCGTATCTCAAGGGCGCAGTGAGCAACAACCTCTGGTGACTCGTTCGTCTGATTTATCCCTGACTCAGAAGAACTCAAGCTTTGTGGGGTACAAAGAACAAGTTAGGGAATACCTAGTTGCTGCGCTGACTGAAACAATTGATGTAGAGCAGTTACGTGGGTCTTTATCTCTTTACCAGCCAGCAGTATACCGAGACGGGGTTTATTTTGTACTGAAAAGAGGTCACCAACTGGTGCTTTATCGCTATTTAAGTAGTGAAAACAAAGTCGAAGAAATTCAACCAATTGGGTTACACCTTTATGCGGGGTTTACCGAGTTACAGGTACTAGCAAGCTTTGATGGCAGTCAGGTCATATTCAATCGGATCAACAATTATGAAAGTGACATAGTATTACTGGAGTACGGTGACCGATGAAGATATCAATGTTTCGAAGCTCAGCGTAGATAAAAAGTTAGTTAGCTAGTTTTTGCTGGAATAAGCGTATTGCTTTACTACTCCAATTGCGCTGTGATGCCGACTTCAATGCTTGTGATGCAAGCTTCTTGGCCTCTACCTGATTATCTGTAAGCTTGGCAGACAGTAGCAGCAGTTCAGGGTGTTCGGGATCGATGGTAAGACCATGACGCAACCAAGTCTTGGCCTGAGTTTTGTCGTTGAGACGAGTTAAATAGGTGTTTACTAATAAAAGTGTGGAGCGCAAATGGCCGTTATTCGAGGCCTCGGTTAGTACTTGTAGTGCACGTGGAGCATCCTGCTGTTCTGTGTTTGTAAGCAGTGTTCGTGCTAAGCGATATTTTGCGATATCCATGGTCTGTGCTGCGTGTTCTAGCCAAAGTACACTAAGTCGATGCTCTCCCACATTGATAAGCTGAGTTGCTAAGCGATATTGTGCCAAGTCCAAGCCATTTTTCGCTGCGGCTAAATATAGTTCATTTACCGGCTCTTCAGAGCGCCAGTGGTAGCGCAGTAGCTGATACGCATTGTAATCTTTCATACTCAACCAGTTAGCAATATAGTATTGTACCTGCGCCACACCACGCTCTGCCGCATCGATATTCTGCTTAAGCTGTTTTTCGTAGGCCTTCTTTTGAATGGCTAAGGTTTCGCGATATTGCTCGCCTTTATATGTCGCAAAATGGTAAATCAAGGTGTGTGCTTGTTTTGGACCACTATAGCGCCACTTTTCTACCGCATTTAGCAAGCTAGCGGTGAATATGTGCTTGGGGTAGCTATCTACGACCTCAATATTGGTTGCCTTACCGCTTTGGTCGATATCAAACTCTAACCAAACCCAGCCCTCAATCCCTTGTCGTACGGCCTCATCGGGGTAGTCAGGTAATACATCGTGAGTTTTACTCGGCGTAGAAACGATATTGGGTTGCTCGAGCTGGGCAAGTGTTGAATCAAGTAAGTAGGTGTCTGCCAAACGATTTCTTTGAAGTGTTACGAAATCTTTTAGGCCACTTTGGTCATCGGATTGCTGCAAAACGAGTTGCGCAGTTTGAAAGGCTTCAGCAATACCGAACTCTTTAGCCAATGAAAACCAAGCAAAGGCATTTGCGGCACTTTGTTCGGTTCCTTGGCCGTACAAATACATCACCCCAAGATTATACATGGCGTCTGCATTACCTAATTGAGCTAGGCGATTGAATTCAGAAAATGCATGCGTGAATTCTTCATTCTGATAGGCGAGGGTAGCATCGTAAAGATCGGCTTTTGTCAGCCAACTTATGCTCAGCAAAAATGAAAAAATAAGCCCAGAAATGAGATTGTTGCGCATTTTATTGATTACTCATCCTCGGACTGCTCTTTGGGGTTGTTGTGGTCATTTTGAAAAGGCTATATAACCATAATATAAGGGAAATTTAAATAATAAAAGCTGATAGCAAACGCTATCAGCTTTTTGGAACTCCGGGCAGGGAGTTTACTAAGTCGAACCTGTGTTAGCTTGGAAGCGACTTAATTCGAGTCATGAAACTATTCCTTTACGACTAATAAGACCAGATTTAGTGGTAAAAGTTTCATTCGCTATTCGGTGTTAGAAGTTAAATCTAACCCCCGCGCTAAAGCGCCTTCCATCGGCATAGACACCCGTTAGTGCCTGCTCAACTCCCTTTTCCTGATAGCTAAATGTATGTTCATCCGTCAAGTTGATGGCCTCAAGAATAAATGCCACATTCTCGTTGTAGTTATAGGTAAGGTTGGCATCTACTTGACCATAATCGTCAATGTATCCTGGCCAGTCTCGACCTGTATCATACCCTGTTCTGAAGTTGTATGAGATACGGGCACTAATGAATTCGTTTTCATAATAAGAACTCAAGTTAACGGTATGCTCAGAGTTGCCTGGGATAGTGATGTCGTTACCTTCATCGTCTTTGGCTTCACCATCTACATAGGTATAGTTAGCTGCAACGCCAAAACCCTCGTATAATTCTTGTTGATAACCCACTTCTAGACCTTGAATACGTCCCGCTTTACCATTTACAGGACGACTGATCAGAACCTCTTTACCTTCATGTATTTCGAGTGCCGGTTGGCTCTCGATAAACGACTGAATATCTTTGTAGAAAAATACCGCAGAAAAAAGACCTGCGTCGCTAAAGTACCACTCGATACCGGTATCAAACTGCGTCGCTCGATATGGGTCTATGTCAGGATTACCGCCAGTGCCGGTTTGTGTTTCTAGGTTGTATGAGGTTGATGCTGTCATATCGGCGTAATCTGGACGAGACATAACTCGTGCCGCAGAAAAACGCATTAATAAATCGTCATCTAAGTCAATTGCCAAGTTAATGCTTGGAAGAATGTCGAAGTAGTCCTTTTCTTCCGTTGTCCATACCTCAGCACCTGACTCACCAGCAAACGCGGATGAGGTTTGTTTGGTATTTACAAGTCTTACACCTAAATTACCGCGTAGACCATCTGCGTCCAGATTCGCTTTAATATAGCCTGCGGTAATTTTTTCATTGATATCGAAAGTACTGGCTTTCAATACTCGGTAATTCCAACCCAGCGCATCACCTTCTTGGCGTATTTTGTCTGAATCGGTGATTGCATAGCTGCGCGTTGTGCCCGATGAGCCTACGCCTGAAAGGTAATCAGAAGGCATGGCTTTAGAGTAATCAGCCAGACTCCAGTTTAAGTCGGTACGATTATCCGTTGTGTGTTTGGTATTAAAACGACTGTGATCACGATATTTAAAGCCTACCTTGATCTGGTTAAAGATAGCGACGTCAATTGGGCGTTTAAAATCGGCTTGAAAGTAAGTTTCATCATCTTTCGCATCATTGCTGTCATAGCGTAAAAAACCTAAATTCCATTTATCACCATCGTTTGGAGCGGCGGCATAACTGGTTTTTACGTCTTCCTCTTGTGACGCATCAAAGCTGTGAACATAGTTGCCTTCCCAACCAACGGATCGATCCGCTTGTGAGCCACCTGAACCTTCTGTGTAACCTAAGTGATACGAAGATTCCCAAAGTTGCCCTTGATGTTCAACTTTTAAGTCGTACGATTTGGTTTTGAGCTCAGAGTTACGTACTTTGGTCTCATCCAGAATGTTATTACCATCTGGCGATAAGCCAAGTGTGCCGCCGACGGCCATCTTGCCAACTACGGGATGGTCGATAACGGTAATGTCAGTGTATTGTGAGCCGCCGTAACCGGGTAACCAAAGGAAGTTTTGGTTTTCATTATCGGCTTCAAGCGTAGAGTCTAACGCATTGAATACAATGTCCATATTTTCATTTGGACGATATTGCAAGGCGAGATTTATACCTGTGCGTACGCGCTGCTGTGAGAACATGGCTGAGCCGCCACCACCCGGGCTGTAGACATTGTCGACGACGGTACCATCTTCAAGTGTGATATCACGATAGGTCCAAGACCATGCTTCAATACCATCGCGGCGCAAGTTACGTTCCTGGCGCACGACAGAAATTAAGGCGCCAAAAGATTCATCATCGGTCTTAAAGTTGTACATCGCGGAAAGTTGTGGGTCGGTTTCACCTGACACTTCGCTGTGCTGTGCGATAATTGAACCTGCAATTTTATTTGCTTCTAAATCAAGCGGCTTACGTGTTCTAACAATCACGGTTCCACCAATAGATCCTTCGTCAATATCGGCTTCTGGTGATTTGTAAACTTCAAGCCCAGAAATGATTTCAGAGGGTAACATGGTATAGTTAAAACCACGGCTCGCCGCTGAGTTGGTCCACCAATCCGCTGAGCCAACAGCTTGACCATTTAATAAGGTCCGGTTTTGGCTTTCACCTGTGCCTCGAATGCTAACGCGTTCACCTTCACCAAAACTACGCGTGATTGAAACACCGGTAATTCGTTGTAGTGATTCGGCAACGTTTTGATCTGGAAATTTGCCAATGTCCTCGGCGGTTACTGCATCAACAATGGCGTCAGAGTATCTTTTTGTATTGAGTGATTGCACAACGCTGCCACGGATCCCTCTGACTTGAATAACTTCAACTTCACCATTTTTAGCTGCTTCTTGATTGTTGTTTTCTTCAGCGAGTGCTAGACCCGGTGCAAAAAGTACCGAGCCGAGCAAAGATTGGCTGATTAATACAGCCAGTTTTTTCTTATTATTGCGAAACATAAATTCCCCTTGAGTGCTTACTTGTGATTGACCACGAGACAGATTAAACACCAGCGGGGTTTGTTAAATCTTGAATTGAAATGAATAGTTATGAATTTGGAGGTTTTTAACTTTTGTTTTTCTTATTTTATTGAAATATATGGATATAAAATAATATTTTCTCGGTAGTTTGCGGTTTAAGTTAAGTTTACTGGAGTGATTTCACTTTGTTTTTTGTTAACATTCACAACTACAAAGAACTGGAAAGTCGCCTTTCCAGTTCTTTTCGAATGTTATAGACTCTTTTTAGGTGGCAGCACAACGTTTGAGAAGATAAGGCCAGCGATAAGAGACATAAATATTAAAAAGGTTTGTTGGCCGATATGATCTGCGTGAACAAAGCTTTGGCCTTCGATCAATGAATTAAGTCCAATATAGGTTTTAGAACCAGGGACCAACACAATCAAACCTTGCATTGCGACAATGGACGCAGGGGCATTTACCACACGGTTAAAGATATTACTAAAAACTCCCACTGCAAATGCACCCACAAAAGTACCAAGCGCATAATCAAAGTAAACAGCAGAACTGATACTGGCTGCGTAGGCGATAAAGCCAGATGCGAGTGACCAACTTGCATGGCGTAACTTTGTTCTAAAGATAATCACTAGGCTGCTACAAAGCAATAGCACTGCAAGCCAAGCCGTCCAACGTGGTAATGGTGATGGTTGTATAAAATCAACTTGGCCAAAAAACGCAAACCCTAAACTGATCCCCAAAAATGCACCGAAGTAGAGCTTAAAGAGCAACATAATAGAGTCCATGACTCTTGCGGTACCTGATACTAAGTGACGAGCCGATAATTCAGCAAACCCAAGCGCCAGCGCCAAGCCAGGTATAAACACGATAATGGCCGAAAGCACCACCAAACGGATGTTGATCTGTGGGTCAATGTACACAGACACGGCACAAGCAGCAACCGCTGATACGATGGCGACCAAAGGCTCAAGCATATGTGTTACACGTTTGGAAATACTCGCCCAAAGCACGAATAAGTAAACCACAAGCGATAATAGCGCCGACCACCATACGTCATTCCAGCTAGTCCCCATCAGCATTGCAAACGCACCGCCTGAAGTTGCAAATGCAAGACCCGTCATTAACTTATTATATGGAGGCTTAGCGTGCAAAATGGCTTCAAGGCATTGTTCGGCTTCTTGGATTGAAAGCTCACCAGATAACACGCGTGTTGCAACGTCATCCGTATCTGCCAATGAACCTAAATCATGGTCGCCAGGGTCAACACGTGCCACATGGGTATATTCTTCTTCATGACCTTCGGTCCAAATCACAAAAGTGACGGACGTCGGAGACATGACAAAGGAAGACTTTAACCCTAAGTGTGTGGCTACTTCCATTAAGTGTGCTTCGAGTCGATAGGCAGGGGTACCGTATTTGTGAAGCATTTTGCCTAACTTCACAATAAAGCGGCGTTTCTCTGTAAAGGTTGCGTTATTCAACGAAAGAGAACCTTAAATATGTAATACCAATTCTACTGAATGCAGTGAATTGGCGAAAATGTTAAAAAAGTATGGTGTTTGAAATTAAAAAAATCAAACTGAGCTCATCATGGGTACGCGCTGCTAGTAAGATACATATCATTGCTTTTACTAGATTTTAGTTATGTTTTTGCACACGAATTTGATATTCGCAACAGACTATTTGCATAGGTAAATTTGGCGGCCAAGATTGCTGCGAATTCTATCCAGATTCTCAGTAATGTCTATAGTTTTGGCCGCAAATATTTGCATTTTTTATAAACAGGTCTCGGCGCTACATTTTTATTGCTAAATGCTAAGAGTTACGATGATTCTCTGATCTGCAATGAAACATCCACCAAGGTTCTAACGGCAGGTTGCGATTTGTTTAAAATTTCGGACAGTGTATGGCATGTCCGCTTACCGATGTCGTCGGCATCAATTCTGACGCTCGTTAATGCGGGTTTCATCAGCTGGGAGTCTTGCAAGTCATCAAAACCGACAACTTTGATGTCTTCACCAGGTACCAGTCCGTGTTCGCGCATGGCTTCAATTGCACCGTATGCAATAACGTCACTAAAGCAAACGATAGCTTTTATCTCTTTATGGTCAGCGATGAGGGTATTAAACGCTTCTCGGCCCCCTTGGCGGTTGGTTGGAGCTGCGATCGCAGGTTGCGCTTCATTTAAACCATTGAGCTTTAGAGCGCTTTGGAAACCAGACAGTCGTTCATGGTAATCTGAAATTTCGGGAGTACCACCCAAAAAAGCAATGTTTTTTATGCCTTGCTCAATGAGGTGAGTCGTTGCTAGGTGAGTCCCTTTTTTATTGTCAGGTAGAATACAAGGGGCTTTTGCAAAGGCCACTTCACGCATAATGGTAATAACTGGAAATCCAGAGTCAGCCAATTGGTCAAGCCACTCTCGTGGAGTACTTGGTGCGGGCACCATAACAAAGGCACAAACATTGTATTCTTTAAGAGTATTAACGACTTGGCGCTGGCGATTGAAGTCTTCGCCTGTATTGACCAGCATAGGTACCATACCTAATGCATAAATATGCTTTTCTAATCCGACAGCAAGCTGAGCAGAGTACGGGTTAGTTAAGTCGTTGATAACAACCGCAACAAGATTAGACTTTTTACTACGTAGCGCTGCGGCGTCGCGATTATAAACATAGCCCAGCTTTTCGATGGCTTTTAATACTTTTTCTTTGCTTTTATCGCTGACTTTATCGCTATGCGTTAGGACAAGGGATACTGTTGATTTAGAAACTTGTGCCTCTTCGGCAACATCGAAAATGGTAACCTTAGCGAGTTTTTTATCGTTGTTCATGCTAATTCGTATCAATTATGGCTGGTTAAGTGACTAAGTGTACATCAAGTTTTCATCGCATTAAATCGCAAATCTCTGCACATTTCCCGATAATCGTTATATGATCATCCGTTAAACGCCGAAGATAGGTAAATACAGTGAAATTATTAAAACAAATCACATTTATCATATTAATGACTACCGTATCATATACGGTATGTGCACAAGAGCAAGGCTACATGACACCTTCACCAGAGCTGGCAAAGCTTGTTGATGCACCATTGATCCCAACCTCTAAATTGAGTGCGAACGGCAATTGGTTAGCCTTGTTGCAGCGCAATAGGGTGCTCACGCTCGAAGAGCTTGGGCAGCCAGAGCAAGCGCTTGCGGGGATAAAGTTCAACCCGCAAACCTATATGAGAACCTCCAGTCGCCAATATAGCTCTATTGAGTTTAAACATGTCGCAACCGGTGCCTTAATTAAGGTGACAGGTCTACCTAAAGGCAAGATCAAGTCGCCAAGCTGGAGTGCAGATAGCCGCTATCTCGCGTTTATTCTTGAACAAGAAAATAGTGCTACGCTTTGGGCTTACGATATTGAGCAGCGCAACCTTAAACAGCTCACTCAATCAACTTTAAATGGCGTGGTGACTTCAACGCCATATCAGTGGTTGCCAGACAGTACTGCGATTATCGCAAATATTGCTATTAATCATGGCAAACAGCCAAGCGCAAAAGATAAATCTAGTCTAACACCAATCGTACAAACTACATCAGGCAAAAAAGCATCCACTCGTACTTATCAGAATTTGTTGTCTAGTCCCTATGATATTCAGCTATTTAAGTTCTATTCTGAGGGGCAGTTAATTAAGCTAAATCTTAATGCCAGTGCGCAGCAAATTGGTAACCCAACCTATCTTAAACATTTCTCTGTTTCGCCAGACTCTACCAATCTAGTGGTCGGTATGATGGCCGATCCTTTCTCATTCCAAGTGCCTTACAGCCGTTTTCCTGCGGTATGGCAGGTGTGGGGAATGCGCGGCTATCCTTTATTTGAAGTGGCAAGACAACCACTAGCCGACGCACTGCCAGCGGGCTTTGATAGCGTAAGAGAAGGCCCTCGCAAGATCCAATGGCGTGACGACCATGGCGCGACGCTAATATGGGCCGAAGCGCAAGATGGTGGGGATATGAGTGTGGAGGTTGACTATCATGACCACCTTTACACGATTAGTTCGCCATTCAAAAAGGAACCTGAACTTTTCGCAAAAGTAGAGCGTCGTTTTTCGAGTGTTGAGTGGGCTGATAACAATGTTGCGATTTTGAATGAATGGCGCTTTGCCGATCGCAGTGTCCGCTCTTCTGTATTTTCTCCGCGCAATCCAGAGCAAAATCGCGTGGTGTTTTCAGAGCGCAGTTATAATGATGCATACAAAGATCCTGGCAATTTTGTATATGAAAATAGTGATTTAGGTTCAAGAGTGTTGAAGCTAGTTGGAGGCCGGTATTTGTTTCTAACGGGCAACGGTGCATCAGCGAAAGGCAACATTCCGTTTTTAGATCGTTTTGACGTAAAAACCAATACTTCAACTCGTATTTGGCAGTCGAGCGAACCTTATTACGAAAGAGTGCGTGCAATGTTAGATGATGAAGGTATGCGCTTTATTACTGTGCGTGAATCACGCCAAGAGCAACCTAACTTTTTTGTCCGTGACTTACAGTTTGATACTTTGGAGCAGCTAACTAAGTTTGCGCACCCTTATCCTGCATTTAAAGGCGTTGTAAAAGAGCAAATCAAGTACAAACGTGATGATGGCGTTGAGTTATCTGGTAATCTTTATCTTCCTACAGATTATGACCCATCAAAAGGTCGTATACCTGTGTTGATGTGGGCTTATCCGCTTGAGTTTAAAGATAAAGCCGTTGCCTCGCAGGTGCGTGAATCGCCATATCAATTCCCATATATTGGCTATTGGGGACCTATGCCGTATTTAGCAAAAGGTATTGCTGTTTTTGATGATCCGACGATGCCGATTGTGGGGGCTGGTGATACGCAACCTAATGATACATTTAGGCAGCAATTGGTTGCGAGTGCGAAAGCAGCTGTTGATACCTTAGTGGAAAAAGGTATAGCAGATCCTAAGCGCATTGCGATTGCAGGGCATTCTTATGGGGCGTTTATGGTGGCTAACTTACTTGCCCATAGTGATTTATTTGCCACTGGCATTGCGCGAAGCGGGGCTTATAATCGCACCTTGACGCCATTTGGTTTTCAGGGGGAGCCGCGTAATTTCTGGGAAGCGCAAAACGTCTATGCCTCTATGTCTCCTTTCTTTCACGCGGAAAAAATCAACGAACCTATGTTGATGATCCATGGAGAGGAAGATCCAAACTCAGGAACTTTCCCTATGCAATCTAAACGTATGTTTGCTGCAATGAATGGCTTGGGTGGTAATGCTAGGCTGGTGATGTTGCCAGAAGAAGGCCATGGCTATAAAGCACGAGAAAGTATTTTACATGTACTTTGGGAGCAAGAGCAGTGGCTTGAACAGTATCTGTTCCCTGAGAAGGAAGAAGCAATCCCTGAAGACACGTCAACAGATGAAATGATCTCGGTCGCAACGGAAGCGACAGTTAACTAACAATAATCGATACAATAGAGGGAGTAGTAGATCTTCTCCCTCTATTTACCATAATACGAAGCTTAAGCCACCTACTCTTTACTTGATACTGAACTGCCGACGGAAGCGGTAATTACCATAAAAATGGCAAGCCATTGCCAAACAGTCAGTAACTCTCCAAGAATTAAAAAGCCAGCCAACGCCGCAACCGCAGGTTCAACACTCATTAAAATACTAAACCCTTGTGCAGGCATTTTTCGAAGCGCTACCATTTCTAGGCTATAAGGCAGGGCGCTTGATAATAAACCAATCGCGATACCTAATGGGATCAGTGACCAATCAAGGAGGGCTGCACCTTGTGAAACGATACCAAACGGCACGATAGCAAGGGCCGCAACCGTCATGCCGATTGCCACAGTCACCCCGCCGGAGCTTTCATTGCCTGAGCGCTTACCGTAGAGAATATATCCAGCCCAACAAGCGCCAGCAACCAAGGCTAAAGCAACACCAACTGGGTCTAAACCATTGACATCGCCAAGATCTGGTAACAATAGCAAGATCCCCAAAATAGCAAATGCAACCCACAAATAATCACGTTTCCGTTTAGATGAAAACAGTGCTACGGCGAGCGGCCCAGTAAACTCTAATGCCACACCAATGCCAATAGGGATACGTTCAATGGCATAGTAAAAGGTGATATTCATGCCGCCCAAGCACAGGCCATAAACGATGAGTGGTCGCCAGTTTGTTGGTAAATGACGCCAAGGTTTGAACACCAAGCATAAAATAAGAGCTGAAAATCCAAGGCGATATGCTGTGGTACCCTCTGGCCCCACAAACGGAAATAACTGCTTGGCAATAGAGGCACCGGATTGAATGGTGACCATAGCGCAAAGTAGGCATAAAATCGCAATGACAAAGTCGCGGCTAAGTAGTGGCATTGAGACCCCAATCAGATAAATAACAAGCTTAAAAATGGCAATATAAGGCTAGTCTAATCGTGTCTAAATAATGGCTCAATTACTTTTGTATATTTTATGCCTTTCTTGGTTTCTGAAATGGTTATTTGTTGATTTGTTTACTTTTAATTTTCAATGTTTTCTTTTTATTATCGTTCCAATTTTTCTTGTGTACTCAGGTAGTTAAACCAAGCTCTTTCATGTCTTTGCATATTTTTATGCTTTTTCGAGTTCAAGTGTGCGAGCTTATCGCTGTCATTGATAAAAGGGCCAGCCCTACAAATAGCACAGTAATCATCACCCAAGTAGTCAGGCACTTTGAGTTTTTCTTTTATGGCGTGAGCTGGGTTAACAGACCAGTAATAGCTAATACCACTGGTGTCTTTTACGTGCTTATCACGGTCGACATTGCGAATTTGATACTCTGGGAATTGTGAAATCTCAAATCGAGATTGGCCGAGGTAATATTGCTCAAGCCCGGTGATCAGGCTGCCTTCTAGATCCCACTCAATATAGGGCTTTACGTCCTTTGACGTAATGATCCCGAGCTGAGCGCCATTTGGGTCGAGTGCATAAGCCGCTGCGTTTATTAAGAATTCTCGCAGTAATTTCCGATTGAGGCTGTTAACGCTCAAGGTCTGGTTTTGGAAGCTTTCAAACGAATCAAATGCAGGAATGAGAGGAAATTGAAAAATAACTGCATCAAAGGCATGCGGCGGCACTTTTTGCCAACAATACGCCTCAGTGACATCAAATTGAGTCACTACAGTAACTCCTAAATCATGCAGCTTATCAAAAGCATTATCTTGATATTTATGCTTAAGTTCACTTTCACTGTCGTAAACACTGGCAGTAAGATGGGCTGGAGCAAAATGTTTTGCTAATGAATATGAGAAGCTTAAATCGCCGTCACCAACGGTAAGAATACGCCAGTTTTTATCGAGTATCATGTAACAATCTAAATCAGTAAAAGGAGGAGTTTATCAAATCCGGCTATTATCTTGTAGCAATTGGCTCTTTTATTAATTTAAAGCCAACTAGACAGAATACACCAGCCAAAAACCAAATCCCTCCAGCCACAATTGCAAAACTGGTGGTTTTTTCAGGGAAAACAAAAATATAACGTTGAAATAGTAAAGATGGCAGGGCGAAGCATAAGTAATGGTTTGATCCACTTGAGGGCCGAAAGTGCGTAGGCGGTCAAACGTACGCAAAGTCACTCTAAATATTTCCCCCAGTCTTGTACCTGCCATAACATTTTGTGCGGTTTGGATCGTTGGTTTATCTGTCCGTTTTGCTTGTCAGCTATAAGTTTTCGCTGTGTACCTTTTTGCTCACGTTGGCGATACGCTAACGCACATAATGGGCACTTAGTATCTTGATGCAGTCCAGAGAGACTAAAAAAAGAACACTTTCCAGATAAAATATAGATGAGTAATCGGAAGGATGTAATTTCGATTGCGTCTTGAGTCTCAACGCGTAGCTTCATGGTGCTTAAATCAGTTGAACTCTCGGGCTCACCAATTTGCGTCATGCTTGTTTCAAACGTTTCAGTCTTACGTTTTCTCATGTTGCTGTCCTTTTTAATATGCTGAAAATGCCAAAAAGGAACGTGATGTGCGTAACGCATTGCTTTTTCAGTGTGCGTTACTTCAAGTACAGCGCCTTACTGTTCCTTCTAGTGTCAGATCTTACAAAGGTATGAGTCCAAAAGCTTAGACTGTTTCATATTTTCACACTTGACCGTTTCATTTGTTTAACACAAAATACACAAACAAGGCTCAGGCAGGACTATAGCGTTGTCATTGTTAGTAAAAGAATATTAATGGAGTACCCTAAGGGAAAAGATAAATGACAATTAAAGCAAGCAGTTTAGTACAGCAACTGAGGTTTGCCGCAGGATACTCTGTAATTCAGTTTGCAAAGAAGATGGGCGTTTCAAAACAAACCATCTACAACTGGGAGAGCGGCCTGACAACACCGGATTTAAACCAAGTAATTAGAATGTACATTGTTTGTGGATTGAACCCCAAGTCTTTACTACCAAAGCGAAAAAAAAGCAGTAATGATGAACTTGGTGATACCGATACCAACCTCGATTAAATAGCGCAATTTGCAATCAAGATTGTTACACTATGCATACAAATGTTATTAACATAAGGAATACAAAGTGTATAAAAAAGAACCTAATTACATCTCAAAACAATTACTTCCTGACGAACACTTAGGCAGTATTATCGGTTCTAGTGGTGTGATCGGTGATGGTGCTCAAATTAACCCTAGGCAAGGAAGAGACAATATAGCGACCTCTGTAGTACAAATCATTTCTCACAAGTACTTGCGACTAATTACAGGCTCTGGCGGTGTAGCTGGTGGTGGAGGCGGTCAAGTTGATCCTCAACAAGTGGAAGGTGCGATACAAACGCCTTACTTTAAATCTAGCAACGAGAAATCATGAGTACGCTATATCAAGTCATAATGGAAAATAACCACCTAATCAATATTTCGATTTGGGTGGTTTTGATAATTTCAGTCTTTCTAAGTAAAGACAGCCCTAATGTTCAATGGTTAGCAGTCAATATTTTATTTGCACGCACATTAGACATTGCACTGTATGAACCAGCTTTAAAGTTGGGCGGATGGTTTTACTTTATAATGGCGACGCAAAATTTGCTTTTGATGGCGCTCATCATAAAACGCAAACAGATTGCAAACTATATAGCGCAGTTCAATTTAAGCTTTATCAGTCGCTTTGCACAAAAAAGCGCAAAAGACTTTTCCCTAACACCAAATGAGCTCACTTACATACTCATTTTAGCAAGTGCTGCTCTCATTCAAGCTGCGTCTCTTATCGAGCGAGGGTTCAGAAAGCTAACTGACTTTAACCCAATGTTTATCTATAACGCGTACCCAAGTTTGATGCACATACTCACTATTCTTTCCGTGCTGGTTGTATTTTCACTAGTCATTGATGCTTATCGTGGCTTCTATACTCGTCGTGACTCTACAAGTCGCAGCAGCTCAATGTGAGAGCATGGCTCGGAGTGAATTAGCTTTGTACTATCACATAACTTGCAGAGGTTACTTTTATTAAAATTGGAGAATTCTCATGATATTGTTACCCAATGATATAGCTAAAAAAATAACAGGAGTAGCAGGCGGTGGAGTAACCCGTCCTGACCTACCTGAGAGAAAAGAGTAAAGTTTGGGTGTAGATTGATTTATATACATGATAAAGTATTAGAAGTAGCCCATTACGTGTTCTAAGGAAATAGTACTGCGTATTGGTGGAACGGCTTTAACCAACAACAGTGGACATAAAAAATGCAAACAAGGATTGTGGTGTATGGTACTAACCATCCTGTACAAGTCGTCGATTTTGAACTCACGACCTGTATCAATAGCGGCTTTTTACTCAAAGCGAACCTAGAATCCCAATTTGACCTGGCTGATGAGTTACTTGTCGGCAATATGCTCACGTTTGAAATTGAGTCACCAGATGCAATATCAACGTATTTCACTGGTACTTTGTTTGATATCCAATCTGGTTTTGTGTCTGAGCACACCTGTGGTGCAGAGGTAGTCTTAAAGCCTCGCCTTGAGTTACTTAAGCAAACTGAAAAAAGCCAAATCTTTGTACAAGCCAATGTCCAGTCTGTCCTTAATAAGTTGATACAAAAAGCCGGCTATTCACAAGACCGGATAAAATGGCGAGTCACTAAAGATTTACCCACGCTACCGCAGT